>NZ_JBFAZW010000103.1:0-39117 GCF_040682015.1 Dactylosporangium sp. NPDC051485 | reverse complement strand
GCCCGTTTGGCGCCCTCGGCCACGGCGTCGACCAGCTGGGCCAGGAAGGAGCCGGGGGGGGGGGTGGCGGGCCCCGGGGGGGGGTCCCGACGGGCCAGGACGGCGGGGGGGGGCGTGGGGGGGGGGGCCCGGGCGCGCCCCCACGCCGGTCCTGGTCGACCTGTGGGCGCCGTGGTGCGCGCCGTGCCGGGCGGTCGGGCCGGCCCTGGAGCGGGTGGCGGGCGAGCTCGCCGGATCGGTCAAACTGGTCAAGGTCAACGTGGACGAGGCGCCGCGGCTGCAGGCGCGCTTCGGCGTCCGCGCCGTGCCGACGCTGATGATCCTGCGGGACGGCAAGGTGCTGGCGCGGCAGGCGGGCGGGGCCCCGGCCAACGTGCTGCGCGGCTGGGTCGAGCGAACCCTGGGCTCAGCGGCGGGCGGCGCGTAGCGGCCGTTCCAGGGACTCCGGGGCGGCGAGGCGGGCCATCGCCGCCCGGTGCTGCGCCGGGCCGGCGTCGCCGCGCAGCAGTCGCCGGGTGACCCGCCGCTCGCTGCGGGCCAGCCGCTCCCCGGCGTCGGCCGGCTACGGCAGCGGGCCGAATCGCGCGGCCAGCCACAATGCGGCCCGCGGCTCGTGGGCGCCGCGGACCCGGTGACGGCGGATGACGTGCGCGTGCGCGCAGATCAGGGCGGCGTAGCCGAGCACCACGAGCGCGACGGCGGCGAGCGGCGCAGGCACGTGGCCCAGTGCCGCACGGGTAGATTCAGGCGCCGTGACCGAGCCCCAGGTGTACCGCGCCCAGCCCGCCGACCTGCCCGCCGTGCTCGCGCTGGTCGAGGAGTTCTGCGCGGCCGACCGGCACGAGTTCGACGAAGCGCGGGTGACCCGGGCGCTCGGCCCGCTGCTGGCCCGCGACGAGCACGGCCAGGTGTGGCTGATCGGCGCGCCGCGGCCGTCGGGCTACGCCGTGCTCACCTGGGGGTGGAGCCTCGAGTCGGGCGGGCGGGAGGCGCTGCTCGACGAGATCTACGTGCGCGAGCAGGGCCGGGGCCGGGGCGCCGCCCTGCTGGACCGGGTCGTGGCGGCCGCGGCCGAGGCGGGGGCGTCGGCCATGTTCCTGGAGACCGAGGCCCACAACGCCCGGGTCCGGGCCTTCTACGCGCGGCACGGGTTCGACGCGGAGAAATCGATCTGGATGAGTCGTCCCCTCGGAGCGGGTTGAAACCGTACAGTGTCACGTGAGGGCGCGCCCGGGCCACGGCACCGGCCCGGGCGCCCCGTCCTTCAGCGGCCGAGCGCGGGCGCCGCGGGTGGGCGTGCACCCGGCTGTTCAGCGACCGCTCCCGGGCTGTCACGCTCTGGTGCGGCGTGCGGCGTGCGGCGTGCGCGGCGACAAGGCCAAGGCCCGCGCCGCGAGACCGGGTGACCGCGCGCGGTGGCCGGCTCAGCAGCCCGCGAGCCGCTGGCCGCAGCGGGCGGCGGCGACCGGGGCGGCTTTCGTGGCCAGGCCCGCCGGGCTGGTGCCGATGGCGGTGTCGTTGAGCCAGACGACGTAGTCGTGGCGGCGCACGGCGACGATGTCGGCGGCCACGCTGATGCCGATGTCGGTCGTGCCGGTCATCCGCAGCCCGGCGGCGTCGTCGCCGAGCCCGGCCGGCAGGTCCACCGCGGCCACGGTGAACTTCACCGTGATGCCGGCCAGTTGCTGCTCGAAGGACTTGCACGACGCCGCGGTACTGCGCAGCCGCGCCATGGCGTCCTGCGCCCCACCCGCGGGGAAGCGCACGATCACGTGCGTCAGGTACGGCCCGACCGCCCCGGCCGCGTAGCTGACCGCGGCCGACGTCGTCTCGTCGGTCGTCATCGGCTCCAGCGCCGGGCACCCCGGGAAGCTGCCGCCCCCGACGCTCACCTTGCCGGTGTGGGTGGACGCCGTCGCCACCGGGCTCATCCCGCTCGGCACGTCGGCGCCGCCGAGCAGCGCGGCGCGCAGGTCGGCGTCCGTCGCCACGGGGCTCAGGGAGCCGGCCGGCGCGGGGGTCTCGGTGGCCTGCCGCACGTCGGACACCCCGTGCCAGCGGGGCGCCGGGCCGGCGCCGGTCGCGTAGCCGCTCATCGCGAGGGTACCGAGGAGCAGCAGCGCCGCCCCGTACTTGAGCTTCACCGCTCGTCTCCCGTCCATCGCCTTCGCTGTCCAGCCCGACGCTACGGACCCCGGCCGCCCGATGTGCCGGAAATTCCGGTTTCCGGCCATGATCGGGCGAAATCCGCGTGTACGCCCCTTGCCCGCAGGGAGGTCATATCCCGGCGGAGTGCGGCATCCCGGGCAGGGTCGACCTACAGCGCGCGGCCGCCCAGCGCCGCCGCCAGCAGCTCCTGCATCCTGGTGAGCAGACGGTCCAGGGCCTCGCTGGTCCAGCCCGGCCGGTGCACCCGCACGATGAGGTCGAGGCTGGTCAGCCCGCGGGCGATGACGTAGAAGCCGGGGCCGGTCACCCGGGCCGGCGGGTACCGCTCGAGGCTCGGGTCGCTGAGCTCGTCATCGGAGGGGAAGCCGGGCGGGGCCAGGATCGGGTTGTAGTAGTAGCCCGGGTCGCCGCCGTCGCGCTCGTGGGCCTCGCGGATGGCCAGGATCGCGTCCGGCGAGCACACGCCGTGCTTGAGGGCGGCGAAGCTGCGCCAGTGCGTCCGTCCCAGCAGCTGCGGGAACGGCTCGTCGAGGTCGAGCACCAGCGGCGCCCACTGGTTGAGGCTGGTGACGACGGCCGCGTGGTCGTCGTCGAAGCGGTTGGCCGACATCGGGTAGAACAGGTGCGCGGGCGCGCCGGTCACCTCGCGCAGCGCCGTGTAGTAGGCGCCCAGGATGAGGCTCGCGAGGGTCACCTCGTGCCGCGCGGCGGCCTCGTTGGCCTGCGGCATCGGGATGCCGGTGTGCAGCGTCGCGCCGAGCGGCGGCCCCTGCGGCGTGTCCGGGGCCAGGCGCGGGGCCGCGGCGAGCGTGCGCCGCCAGTGCCGTTCCGCCGCCCGCAGCCGCCCGGATCCGGCGCCTTCCTGGTCGAGGGCCATCTCGAGGGGTCCCCGCGCGGGCGGCAGCGTCTCGCCGCGCAGCAGCCGCTCGAAGTCCTCCCGCATGAGCAGCATCGCGGCGCCGTCGGCGGCCATGTGGTTGACCACGAGGAGCAGCTGCCGTGGGGCGCCGTCCTCGGTGAGGAGCCACGCCCGCCACGGCAGCTCGGCCGTGGCGTCGATCTCGCGCTGCAGCTCGGCGGCCTCCATCGCGGCCCGCTCGGCGCGGTCGGCGGTGCCCTGCCGGACCCGGTCGCCGACCTCGGCCGCGGTGCCGGCGGCGAGGCGCTGGCGGGGCATCCCGTCGTCGTCGATCACGTAGGTGGTCCGCAGCGACCCGTGTCGCATTCCCAGCTCGCCGATCGCCGCCCAGACGTCGTTTTCCGGCCACTGCCCGGCGGGCAGGTCCCAGACGAAGACGAGGTTGGCCTCCCAGCGCCGCTCGGGCGGCATCTTCTCGATGTCGCGCCAGACGGACAGCTGGCCGACGGTCGCCGGGTACGTCTCGGCGATCGGTGTCGCAAACATGACGGCCTCCACGGGACTCGGCTGCGAAATGGTGCGCGGGCGGCCGGCGATGCTCGCCGGCCGCCCGCCAGTTCCGCACCGTGCGCCGCACGGTGCGGGATCGATGGTTCAGCCGGAGACGACGCGGCGACCCGACACGACGCGGCCCGAAACGACGCGTCCGGACACGACGCGGCCCGAGACAACGGCCTTCGACATTGTTCACCTCCTGTGTCGACATGAATGCACGAACAAGCCATTTTTCCAGCGAGTGGTCTCAATGGCTGACAAAGCATTACTCGCACGCTAAGCGCTGTCAACCGCTCGTGAATTGCACCGGCATCATTCAATTCGTTTCGTGCGTAGGCGAGAAATCGGGCAAACACTCAGATTTAAGATGATCAATGTAGAGCGCTAGGCCGGCCGCGCCCCGACCGTCAGTCTCCAAACGAATCGGGTCCGTGACAACCGTCGATGCACCCTTTCCCCGACCCTAGTCCCGGGTGGCGTGCACCGGCGGGTAGCCGGTCGGGCCGAACGACACGTTGTCGCCCGGCGTGACGGTGACCGCGTCGCCGTCGAAGCGGCAGCGGTACGTGCGCACGAACGGCCCGTCGGTGTAGGCGACCTTGAAGGTGTACTCGCCGGGCCCGGTCCACGCCCCGCTGCTGGCCCACTCGCCGTCGCCGTGCCACTCGCCCGGCCGGCACACGTGCTCGTGCGTCCCGGTCTCGTCCACGATGCTCACCCGTTCGGGTCCGAACGTGATCGACCGGATCGTCGGCGGGCGCTCGTGGCTGGGCCGCCAGTCCCCGGGCCGCGAGCGGCGCGGCCGCGCGACCACGAAGGTGCCCAGGTCCTCCCGGGCCGGCTCGCCCTGCACCGCGGGCATCGCCAGGTCCGGCAGGTCCGCCGGCTCGAGCTCGCCCAGCAGGTGCGCCCACACGAGGTCGAGCACGGCCTGCATGTCGGCGGTGCCGGAGGTCAGCGCGAGCACCGCGTCCTGCTCCGGCATGACGACGCAGAACTGCCCGAACGCCCCGTCGCCGCGGAACGTGCCGTGGCGGCCGCGCCAGAACTGGAAGCCGTAGCCCTCCTGCCAGTCCGGGTTCGACCCGGCCGCGCGGTTGTCGACCTGGGCCCGGGTGGCCTGCTCGGCCCAGCCGTCGGGCAGGATGCCGCGCTCGTCGTGGAGGTACAGCTGGCCGAACCTCGCGATCTCCGGGACCCGCGCGGTCATCCCGAACCCGGCCACGTCGCGGCCGGCCGGGCACTGCTCCCACGTCACGTCGCCGAAGCCGAGCGGGTCGAACAGCCGCGGACGCAGGTAGTCGACCAGCCGCCGGCCCGTGACCCGCTGCACGATCGCCCCGGCCATGTAGGTGGCGCCGGTGTTGTACACGAAGTGCGTGCCGGGCTCGCGTTCGACCGGCAGGGCCAGGAACCCGCCGGCCCAGTCATCGCCCCGGCTCATGGGCGACATCGTGTCCTCGACGTGCCCGGTGGTCATCGTGAGCAGGTGCCGCACGAGCAGGCGCGGGTCGCCGTGCCCGCCGAAGTAGCCGGCCACCGGATCGTCCAGCCCGAGCAGGCCCTCCGCCACCGCGAACCCGACCGCCGTGCTGGTGAAGCTCTTGCTGAGCGAGAACAGCAGGTGCGGCGCGTCCTTGCGGTACGGCCGCCAGTACCCCTCGGCGACCGTTTCGCCGCCGCGCAGCAGCACCATCCCGTGCAGGGCGTCGATGTGCTGCCCCGCCGCCTCCACGAACGACCGTACGCTCATGAGCGGCCAGCCTATCGCAGGCCGCTGCGTCACCGGCCGCTCCTGTAAGCGGCGCCAGGACGGGCTGCCGCGCGCCTGCGCCGAGCTGTCCGGCGTTGCGCTGCCGTTGTGAGCCGCTGGGGCAGCGGCTGGTAACAAGCGGGCGACCGCGGGGCAACACCGCGTCGCCAGGATGGCAGGGGTCACCTGACGAAGGGAACCCGCCGTGCGCAGCACCCCCCGTTTCCTGCAAGGCGTCTTCAGCTTCGAGGGCAAGGGCCTCGACCGGCCGGTGCCGCTGGACCCCGCGCTCGCCTACGTGGTGCCCGGCGGCACGCTCGCCCAGCCGGTGTACTTCCGCGGCGGCAACGCCAGCGCCGAGCTGATCTGCCTGTACCTCGTGCGGGACGGCCAGCCGATGCGACTGTTCCCGATCGGCGCGAAGCACCACACGCACGTGGCCCTGCGGGTGGTGGAGGACCTCGAGGCCGGCACCGGCATCGAGGTGCACGCCGCCGCGCCGGCCGGCCTCGCCGTCACCGTCGTCATCGACCTCGGGCTGGTCGAGATCGCATGAGCGGTCCGGAGCGGAGCGAAGGGGCCGCGAAACGTGCATGCAGCCGGGCCAAACTGGTTGTGGTCGGCAACGGGATGGCCGGTGCGCGCACCGTCGAGGAGATTCTGCGCCGCGGTGGCGGGGAGCGGTTCGACATCACCGTGTTCGGCGCCGAGCCCTACGGCAACTACAACCGCATCCTGCTCTCCGAGGTGCTCAGCGGGGCCGAGGACGAGGCCGGCATCGTCCTCAACGACCTGGCCTGGTACCGCGACAACGGCATCGAGCTGCGCGCCGGCGTCCGGGTCACCCGCATCGACCGGTTCGCCAGGGTGGTGCACGCCGAGGACGGCACCGAGCGGCACTACGACAAGCTGATCCTCGCCACCGGCAGCCGCGCCCACGTGCCCGCCATCCCCGGCCTGCACCACCCGAGCCGCGGCTACCACCAGGGCGTGTTCGCGTTCCGCACGCTCGACGACACCCGCGGCATGATCCGCTACGCCCGGGAGCACGAGCGGGCCGTGGTCATCGGCGGCGGGCTGCTCGGCCTGGAGGCGGCCCGCGGCCTGCAGCACCACCTGCCGCACGTCACGCTCGTGCACTCCGGCGGCCACCTCATGCACGCCCAGCTCGACGCGCAGGGCGGGGCGATCCTGCGGCGCAGCGTCGAGCGGCTCGGCATCGCCGTGGTCACCGGGGCGTACACGGCGGAGATTCTGGGCCGGGACGCGGTCACCGGCGTGCGGCTGCGCGACGGCCGGGAGATCCCGTGCGACGTGGTCGTGGTCGCGGCCGGCATCCGCGCCGACACCGACCTGGCCGCCGCCTCCGGCCTGGTGGTCGAGCGCGGCATCGTCGTCGACGACCAGATGCGTGCCCTCGACGAGCCCGACATCTACGCCGTCGGGGAGTGCGTCCAGCACCGCGGCGAGACCTACGGCCTGGTCGCCCCGCTGTGGGAGCAGGCCAAGGTCCTCGCCGACCACGTCACCGGGGCCGACCCGGGCGCGGCCTACCACGGCACCCGCACCGCCACCCGGCTCAAGGTGGCCGGCGTCGACGTCGCCTCGATGGGCCTGCGCGCGGCCGAGCGCGACGGCGACGAGACGGTCGTCTTCGCCGAGCCGGCCCGCGGCGTCTACCGCAGCGCCGTGGTCCGCGACGGCCGCCTGGCCGGCGCCACCCTCGTCGGCGACGTGCGCCGGGCCGCGCTGCTCACGCGGCTGTACCACGAGGGCGTCGCACTACCCGACGACCGGGCCGCCCTCCTCGTCGACGCGTCGGGGCACGAGGACGATCCCGCGGCGCTCGCCGACGACCTCCAGGTGTGCAACTGCAACGGCGTGACCAAGGCCGCCCTGGCCCGGGCCGTCCACAGTGGATCCCGGACCGTCGGCGCCGCGATGGAGGCCACCCGGGCGGGCAGGGGCTGCGGCTCGTGCAAGCCCCTGGTGACCCGGATCGTCGAGTGGGCCGCCGGCGGCACGGCCGACGAGGACCCCGCGGCGGACTGGTACGTGCCCGGCGTACCGATGCCCAAGCAGCAACTCATGGAAGCCGTCCGGCGCCTCGAACTACGCTCCGTCTCGGCCGTCTTCGCCGCGCTGGCCCCCGGCGGCCGCGAGGACGCGAAGAGCAAGATGGGCCTGGCGTCGCTGCTGCGGATGCTGTGGGGCGCCGAGTACGTCGACGAACGCGACGCCCGCTTCATCAACGACCGCGTCCACGCCAACATCCAGAAGGACGGCACCTTCTCGGTGGTACCGCAGATGCAGGGCGGCGTCACCACCCCGGCCCAGCTGCGGCGCATCGCCGACGTGGCCGACAAGTACGAGGTGCCGATGGTGAAGCTGACCGGCGGCCAGCGCATCGACCTGCTCGGCGTGCGCAAGGAGGATCTCCCGGCGATGTGGGCGGACCTGGGCATGCCGTCGGGCTGGGCCTACGGCAAGTCGTTTCGCACCGTGAAGACCTGCGTCGGCGCCGAGTTCTGCCGCTTCGGCCTCGGCGACTCGACCGCCCTGGGCATCGCGCTGGAGGAGCGCTACCAGGGCATCGAGGGCCCCGGCAAGATGAAGCTCGCCGTGACCGGCTGCCCCCGCAACTGCGCCGAGGCCTACGTGAAGGACCTCGGCGTGGTCGCCATCGAGGGCGGCCGCTGGGAGCTGTACGTCGGCGGCGCGGCCGGCGCCCACGTGCGCAAGGGCGACCTGCTCGCCACGGTGTCCACACCGGAGGAGGTCGTCGCGCTGACGGGGCGCTTCCTGCAGTACTACCGGGAGTCCGCGAACTGGCTGGAGCGCACCTACGCGTGGGTCCCGCGCCTGGGCATCGACCACATCCGCGCGGTCGTCGTGCAGGACGCGGAGGGCATCGCCGCCCGCCTGGACGCGTCCATGGCCGCCTCGGTCGCCGCGTACCGCGACCCGTGGCTGGAACGCGTCGAGGCCGCCACCCCCGGCCAGTTCCGTCCTTCCCTCCCGGGGCAGCCATGATCGTGCAGACCGTCCTCGGCCCGCTCGCCGACATCCCGGTGGGCGAGGGCCGCGCGTACCTCGTCGACGGCCACCCGGTCGCGGTCTTCCACCTGCGCGACGGTTCGGTCCGCGCGGTCTCCGCCGTCTGCCCCCACGCCGGCGGCCCGATCGCCGACGGCCTGACCGACCTGTCGTGCGTGGTGTGCCCGCTGCACCAGCACACCTTCGACCTGGCGACGGGCCGCTCGACCACGAGCGCCCACACCCTGACGGTGTACCCCGCCACGATCTCGGACGAGGGCCAGGTGGTCATCGGCACCCCGCTATGACCGAGCCAACTTCCGCAACCGCTCGAACGCCACGGCATCCTCCCCTTCGAACACTTCCTGGTCGCGCGACTCGACATAGCCGGCCACCAACCAAGATTGGAACTCACCGCGATCTTCGAGGATCTCCGCGGCGGCCAGCAGCGTCGTGGGACGGACCTGGGACCAGGCGAGAATGCCGAACTCGTCGAGACCCACGAGGATTCGCCGGACCAGCGACGGCATCTCGTGCATGTGGGCGAGCATCGAGGGCGTAGCAATCGACCCGATGTTGAGGGAAGCCCCTGCGGGAAGACCTGCTCGTAACTTGTCCGCATACGCCGTGAGATCGTCGTGCGCATCGGCCAGCAGGGCGGTGCTGTAGACGAAGAACCGAGACTCCGCCGACATGCCATCGCCCAGTGTCGGAAACCGGCCGAGCAGCCAGGGCGCTCGCACCGCGAGGAGCGCCGGCAATGGCTGGGAGGAGGCGATCCTGCCGCTCTCGACGAGAATCTGGACCAGCGTCTCCAGCAATGCCGGCTCCAGCTCGCCCGCGTCACGGACGAGACACGCGGCGAGCATTCGCGCGGTCGCCCGTTGCAGGCGTGCCCCGGACTGCATGACGGCATCGGCCCAGCGCCGGTAGTTGCGCTCGTCGTACGGCATCATGCGGCCAGGTCCCGGCATCGGCCAGCGAATCAGGAAGAGGTCGAGGAGCTCGGCGAGCTGCCGACCGTCCAGGTCGGTCATGTCGTCAGGGAACCCACCATTCCAGGCCTGGCGGCCGGCCCTCAGTGCTGCCCCGGTGAAGGTGTCGCCGGCGAGGTGGGCCTCGCGCTCGGGCAGCCAGGTGTCGTCGACCTCGTCGACAGCAATCCGGCCGTCTCGGCGCAGCAGGATGCCGAACAGACCGTTCTGGGCTCCTGCGTCGAGGCCGCTTCGCCAGAGCCGCACCGTTGACTCGAAGGAGGGGGCGTCGGGCGCGCCGCACAGGGCGTCCACCGAGACGCCGTCCTCGTCACACAGCGCGGCCAGCAGGACCAGGTTCGCCGTGTAGGCGGCCAGCCGGTTCACCGCGTCGAAGGGGGTCGGGCGGTAGTCCCCGTCGTTGACGCGCTTCCTGGCGGTGCGGAACACGTCGAGCAGCGTCGCCTGCAGGTTCGCTCGGGCGTCGGCGGGCATGCGGTCGATCAGGGCGGCCAGGAAGGGGACGATCTGCTCGCCGTTGGTCAGGGGCTGATGGGAGAGCAGGTTGCGCAGGGCGGTGTCGTCGACGCCGGTGCCGTAGGCGCGGCGGCGGGGTCGGCGGTGGTCCTCGGCGATCTCGTCGAGCAGTTCTATGGTGTGCTCGGCCACCAGGTACTCGGCGAAGGTGGCGTGCAGGAACTCGTACGTGCGGCGGCCGGGGGAGCGGGCGTCGTCGTCGGCCTGCGCGACGTGGACGAAGAAGAAGGCCGCGACGGTGCTCTTGGCGCGGGTCAGCGGCTCGCCGAGGCGCGGCTGCGGGGCGTCGGCCAGCGGGCGCAGGGCGTCCAGGTCGCGGCCGAGGTCGTCCTCGCGCACGTGCTGCAGACCGCGGTTGAACATGGCGAAGGCGGCTACCGCCAGGTCATGCCGGGCCTCGACTTCCAGCTCGGCCAGCCTCGGCCCGGCGAGGTCGTCCGCGCCCTTCTCGCGGACCTGGCGGCGGATGAAGGTGTCGAGGAGGCGGCGGTACAGCTCGTCGGCGGCCAGGTCCTCGCGGTCGAGCCGGGCGCCGCTCTCGGCCGCGTACACGGCCAGCATCAGCAGCAGCAACGGCTGGCCGGCCAGCTCCTCGTGGGGGAGCAGCTCGTCGGTGCTCAGGTGGCGAAACGTCGGGTCGTGGGCGTTGGCGGCGTTCCAGGCGGCCGTCCAGCGGCCGATCTGCTCGTCGTCGAACGGGTCGAGCTTCATCACCACGGTGCCGTCCGGGACGACCGTGCGGTCCATGACCAGGGTGCGCGAGGTGACGATGACGACCACGGGCCGGCCGTTCACCCACTCGTCCTGCTGGAAGCTCGCGATGCGCTCGATGTAGTGCGACTGGGCGATGCCGGTGGCCTGGACCAGCTCGTCGAAGCCGTCGAGCAGGATGACCTTCGTGGTGTCCGAGGCGCGGCACAGCTGGCCCCAGGAGATCGGCTCCTTGACGAGCCGCTCGACGGTGGCCTCGACCTGCTTGTGGACCGGTGCGTCGGGGTCGACGCTGCGCAGCGGCACCCGGATCGTGGTGAAGGCCTCCGCGGGCAGCCGGGCGGCGAGGACCTCGGTGAGCAGCGACTTGCCGGCGCCCGGGTGGCCGAGGACGACCAGCGGCCGCTCGGTGAAGACCGGGTCGCTGAGGCAGGCGGCGAGGAACTCGGAGAGGTCGCTGCGCTGCGGGGTGCGCTCCCACCAGGACTCGTCGCCGAGCGGGGAGGCGTTGTTGGCGCTCACGATGCGGAACCGCGGGCTGACGAAGCCCTGCGCGACGGTCGGGAACGACAGGTCGCCGGCGGCGGTCGTGCGCCACAGCGGCCGGTCCAGGACCCGGCGGGCCTGGGCGGCAAGGCGCCGCTCGGCGTCGGCGGCCGGGTTGCCGCCCTGCACGACCGTGGACAGGAGGTCGGCGAGCCGGGTCAGGGTCTCGGTCTGGCCGCGTACGGTGGCGCGGGTGGCGGCGTGCTCGTTGAGCTGGGCCCAGATCAGGAACTCGGGGACGTCGGCGGCGAGGCGGACGTAGCGCTCCCCGTACAGCTCGAGCGCCCGCCGGACCACGGCGCCGGCGGGTGGCAGCATCAGGCGGCGGGCCACCGCCAGCCCGGCGGCGAAATCGATAAGCGAGGCGTGGATGCCCCGCATGACCGGCTCCATGGCCGTGAGGGTCTCGGCGGCGCCCCGGGTCGCGCCCGGTAACGGCGGGGCCGCGAGGTCGAGCAGGCCGTGGCCGGCGATGCGGCGCCGTTCGTCGTCGGTCAGGTCCAGGGACTGGGCCAGCGGCCTTGCCAGCTCGGCGAAGGCGTCGAAGTACGACGAGATGACCAGGACGGTGTGGGCGGCCTCGATCAGCTCGTAGTGGGACCTGCCGCGGCTGGCCCTGATCCGGCCGGGTGCGCGGTCCAGCAGGTCGCGCAGCAGGGCGTTGGCCTCGCCCTTGGCGTCGAACAGGGACAGCGCGACGCCGGTGAACGGGGCGGCCAGCAGCAGGACGCCGCCGGCGAGGCGGTTGAGGAGGTCGAGCTTGTCCGGGCCGCCGTTGAGGAGCTTGACGGCCTCGGCGTAGGTCAGGCGGGATCGGGCCACGCACGCACAGTAACGGAGCGCATCAACGCTCGTGGACCAGTGCGCCGTCGATGAAGACCAGGTCGGCCTTGACGTCGTGCAGCGGGGTGTCCGGGGCGAAGGGGTCGCGGTCCAGGACGACCAGGTCCGCGGCCTTGCCCGGGGTCAGGGTGCCGATCTCGTGCTCCAGGTGGCTCACGTAGGCCGACCCGGCCGTGTACGCCGTCAGTGCCTGCTGCAGGGTCAGGGCCTGCTCCGGCAGCATCGGGGTCCGGGCCGCCGGCCACGAGGACTCGGCCGAGTCCGGGGGCTCGGTGCGGTGCACGGCCACGTGGATGGCCTGCCACGGGTCCGGGGTGCTCACCGGCCAGTCGCTGCCCGCCGCCAGCCGGCCGCCCGCGCGGGCGATCGCGCCGAACGGGTACTGGTGGCCGGATCGTTCGGGGCCGAAGAACGGGACGCACAGGGTGTCGTTCTGCTCGTGGTGGGTGGCCCACAGCGCCTGGATGTTGGCGGTGACGTCCAGGGCGGCGAAGCGCGCGACGTCCGACGGGTTGACCACGTGCAGGTGGGCGATGTGGTGGCGGCCGGTCCGCGGGCCGGCGGCGACGGCGTCCAGGCACTCGCGGACGGCCCGGTCGCCGATGGCGTGGAAGTGGACCGAGAAGCCGCAACGGTCCAACGCGGACACGTGGTCGCGCAGGCGGGCCGGGTCCACATTGGACCTGCCGCGGAAGTCCTTGCCGGCGTAGGGCTCCAGCATGGCGGCGGTGAAGTTCTCGGCCACGCCGTCCTGCATGATCTTTACGATGCCGGCGCGGAAGCGGGTGCCGGACGCGGCCGCGGCGCGGCGGGCCAGCAGGTCCTCCAGTTGCTCGGGGCCGCGGTGGCGGTCCCACCACAGGGCGCCGGCCACGCGGGCGCGCAACGAGCCCGCGCGCTCGGCGCGCAGGTAGGTGCCGAGCTGGTCGCGGGAGCCCGCGTAGGCGCCGACGATGGCGTCCTGCCAGCCCGTGACGCCCAGCGAGAACAGGTACCGCTGCGCCTCCAGCAGCGCCTTGTCGTAGTCCTCGTCCGAGTCCTCCGGCAGCAGGGGAGCGACGAGGTCCATCGCGGACTCGTGCAGTACACCCGTCGGCACGCCGCCGGGGTCGCGCTCGATGCGGCCGTTCGGCGGGTCCGGGGTGTGCGCGTCGATGCCCGCCAGGGCCAGGGCGGCCGAGCTGACCCAGGCGGAATGGTGGTCGCGGTTGGGCAGGAAGACCGGGCGGCCCGGGGCGGCGGCGTCGAGGTCCTCGCGGCGGGGGAGGCCGCCCGGGAACGCCGACATCGACCAGCCCCCGCCGGTGACCCAGCCGCCGCCGGGGTGGGCGGACACCGCGGCCAGGTAGGACTCGCGGTCGTGCAGGTGCGACAGGTCGCAGCGCAGCCGCTCCAGGGCGCCGCTGACCGGGTGCACGTGGGCGTCGTGGAAGCCGGGCATGAGCATCCGGCCGGCCAGGTCGACCACCTCGTGTCGCGTGCCCGCCAACGCGGAAGCGGGCACGATGCGGCCGTCGCGCACGGCGAGCGCGTCCGTGCGGGGGCCGTCACCGGTCCACACCGGACCACCGGTGAACAGCAGCGCGGTCATCGCGAACTCCTGCGGACCACGGCGGCCGCGGCCATCAGGGCCGTCGCGCTCACCCCGAGCAGCCGGGCGGACAGCACGGCCGGGCGGGGCAGCGGCGGCAGGAACGGCACGATGCGGTCCCGGTCGGCGGGAGCCATGGCGGCGGCCGCGGTGCCCGCCGCGGCGGTGACGGCGGCGGTACCCCAGAACAGCCCCGGCCGCCGGCGAACCATGGGCGCGGGGCCGTGCCACGCCCGGATGCTGCCGCGGCGGGTCAGCCGGGCGGCGAGGGCGAGCGCGCCGGCCGCCCCGGCGGCGCTGGAGGCCAGGTGCAGCGGCATCCACGCCGGCACGCCGGGCAGCACCTCACGGGACAGGGCGGGCAGCCCGACCCGGGTGCCGGGGACCGACGCGTGCGTGACATGGTCCCAGGCGACGTGGCTGGCCGCGCCCAGCAGCGCCGAGCCGGCCGTGACCCACCACGGATGGCGCACCCCGCCCAGCGCGCCGTAGTCGGCGGCGCCCGGCAGGTGCGCGGCGACCTGCGGGGCGGCCCGGCGCACCAGGGCGGTCGCGGCCATCGTGGCGGGCACCGAGGCGAGGATGCCCCACCACGAGTGGCCGTAGGTGTACGGCGGCCGGCACCCGCCCAGCGCGTACGGCAGGTCGGGCGCGGCCGCCCCGATCACCAGCGCCACCCCGTCGAAGGCCCGCGGCCGCCAGGCCTTGAGCGGCAGGACCGCGGCGGCGTGCGACGGGAACGTGGCCGGCATGATCGACAGGCTACGGCACCGCGGGCGGTGCCGCGACGGTCTCAGATCCGGCTCAGCTCGCGGTCGCGCCAGGCGGCCTTCCACGAGGTGCGGCCGTTGGTGCGCAGCAGCGAGCCCTCGTAGAGCCGCGCCCCGGCCAGCAGCGCGCCGACGGTGGCGGCGGCCAGCAGCACCAGGGCCACAAGCGGCTCCCAGGCGGCGGCGTCGCCGGTGAAGACCCGCACGGGCATCGCGGTGGGGCTGGACAGCGGGACGTAGGACAGGACTCGCATCACCGCAGCGTTGTCCCGCAGGAGCATGACCGCGAAGAACGGCAGCATCACCGCCAGCTGCACCGGCATGCCCGCGTTGCCGACGTCCTCGAGCCGGTTGACCAGGGCGCCGACCGCGGCCCACAGCGCGGCCAGCATGACGAAGCCGAGCACGAAGAACGGCACGAACCAGGTCATCGCGGGGCCGAGCAGCGGCAGCAGGCTGCCGCCGCCGTCGGTGAACTGGGCGCCGGCCACGCTCACCACCGTGATCAGCGCGACCTGCGCGAGGGCCAGGATGCCGCCGGCGGCGACCTTGCCGATGAGCAGCGCCCGCACCGGGACCGCGGCGACCAGGATCTCCACCATTCTGGTCTGCTTCTCCTCGACCACGCTCTGCGCGATCTGGATGCCGAAGGTCAGCGACGTGAAGAAGAAGACCAGCGCGAACATGAACGGCACGAGGAACGACGCCAGTTCGTTCACCGCAGAAGGATCCAGCAGTCGTACGGCGGGAGCCGCCGACAACGCGCTGACCACGTCGTTCGGGGCGCGCTTCAGCGCGAGCACCTCGGGCTTGCCGTCCTTATCCACGACCGCGGCGTCGGCGTCGGAGTCCCGCACGGTCCGCTCCGGGTCGGCGGCGACCTTCACCTGCAGCCCGGCCTCGCGCAGCCGCCCCTCGTACGGGGAGGCCTGGGCCACCGCCACGCTCGACGGCCCGTCCGCGAACACCGCCGGCAGCACCGTCGCGGCGGCCGCGAAGAGCAGGAAGAACAGGGTGCTGAACAGGAACGTCTTGTCCCGCAGCTTCACCTTCAGCTCGCGCGCGGCGACGAGCCGGACCGCGTCCAGCAGCTTCATCGGGTCACCTCTCGGAAGATCTCGGCGAGCGACGGCACGACCGGCCCGAAGGCGCGTACCGGGCCGTGGGACAGGGCGGCGCGCAGGACCGACTGGTCGTCGGCCGTGGGGTCGAGGTCGAACACGGCGCGGTCCCCGTCGAGGTCGAGCAGCGTGACGCCGGCCTGGTCGCGCAGCCAGCCGGCGTCGCCGTCGACGCGGATCTCGTACCGCGGCTGCGCGAACGAGGCGCGCAGCTCCGCCCGCGTGCCGACGGCCCGGATCTGCCCGCCGGCGATGATGACGAGGTCGTCGCAGAGCCGCTCCACGACGTCGAGCTGGTGGCTGGAGAACAGCACCGGCACCCCCGCCGCGGTCCGCTCGCGCAGCACCCCGACGACCACGTCCACGGCGAGGGGGTCCAGCCCGGAGAACGGCTCGTCGAGCACGAGCAGCACCGGGTCGTGCACCAGCGCCGCGGCGATCTGCGCGCGCTGCTGGTTGCCGAGCGACAGCTGCTGCAACGGGTCGTCCGCCCGCTCCCCGAGCCCGAGCTGATCCAGCAGGTCGGCGGCGTTGCGCCGCACCTTGCCGGCGGACAGGCCGTGCAGCCGGCCGAGGTAGACCAGCTGCTCGCGGACGCTCATCTTGGGGTACAGCCCGCGCTCCTCGGGCATGTAGCCGACCTGGCGCCGGTCGTCGCGGGCCAGCGGGGACCCGCACCAGCTCACGGTCCCGGAGTCGGCGGCCAGCACCCCGAGGATGATCCGCATCGTGGTCGTCTTGCCGGCCCCGTTGGCCCCGACGAACCCGGTCATCCGCCCGGCCCCGACCTCGAACGTGATGTCCGTCAGGACCTGCCGGTCGCCGAAGCGCCGGTTGACCTGCTCTAGTTGCAGCGCGTCGTTCACGCCCCCAACGCTAGGCGATGGCCGGCGCCCGCGAGTCCGGCGCGAGATCTACCTGCGTCCTCCGTCTCGCGACGGACCCGGCGTCACGACACCCGCCTCATAGGCGTAGACCACGGCGGCCGTGCGGTCCCGCAGCCCCAGCTTGGCGAGGATCCGGCTGACGTGCGTCTTGACCGTCGCCTCCCCGAGGTGCAGCCGCTGCGCGATCTCCGCGTTGGTCGCCCCGCCGGCCAGCTCGACGAGCACCTCCCGCTCCCGCGGCGTGAGCTCGTCGGTCTTCGCGCTCAGGGCCGGAGTCCTCGGCCGGGCGAACGCCGCGATGACCCGCCGCGTGATCTCGGGCGCGAGCAGCGCGTCCCCGCGGGCCACCACCCGCACCGCCTCGATCAGCGCCTCGGGCGTGCCGTTCTTGAGCAGGAACCCGCTGGCCCCCGCCTCGAGCGCCGCGAACAGGTAGTCGTCGCGGTCGAACGTGGTGAGGATGAGCACCGCCGGCGACGGCCCGGCCGCCGTGATCTCCCGGGTCGCCGCCAGCCCGTCGAGGCCGGGCATCTCGACGTCCATGAGCAGCACGTCCGCCTCGGTGCTGCGGGCCAGTTCGACCGCCCGCTGCCCGTCGGAGGCCTCGCCGACCACGCGCAGGTCGTCCTCCGTCTCGAGGATGACCCGGAAGCCGGTCCGCACGAGCTGATGGTCGTCCGCGAGCAGTACCCGAATCACGAGCCGAAGTCTGGCAGACTGGCCGGATGCCCAGACCGCCTGCCCCGCCGTACCGCGGCGAGCCCGAGCACGCTATGTGGCACTACAGCGAGGATCCGTCGCTGTCCCGGTTCGCCCCGCACGTCCCCGCCACTAACCCGACCGCCCCGCCGCTCGTCTGGGCCGTCGACACCCGCCACGCCCCGATGTTCTGGTTCCCGCGCGACTGCCCCCGCGGCTGCGTCTGGCCCGCTCCCGCCACGAGCCCCGCCGACCGGGAGCGGTTCTTCGGCCAGACGGCCGCCACCCGGCTGCACGTCATGGAGTCGGCGTGGCTTTCCAGGATGCGGTCCTGCCGTTTGTACGCGTACCAGCTCCCGGCGGCGACGTTCCGCCAGCACGAGGTCGGCGGCTACTGGGTCTCCGAGGAACCGGTCGAGGCCACCGGCCGCCTGGAGCTCGACGACCTGCTGGCCCGGCACGCGGAGGCCGGCTTCGAGCTGCGCATCACCCCGTCCATCTGGCCCTTCTGGCACCAGGTGACGCGGTCCACCCTGGACTTCAGCGGCTCCCGCCTGCACAACGCCACCCCTGCGCCGGGCCGCCCCGGCGCGTGACGCGTCGCGGCGCCGGTCACGCGGATCGCTGGCGCTGCAGGGGGAAGCGGGCCCGGACGCGGAAGCCCGGGCCGCTCGTGCGGGGGCCGGTCTCCAGGGTGCCGGCGTGGGCGGCGACGCGTTCGCGCATGCCGATCAGGCCGAGGCCGCCGGACCTGCGGCGGGCCGGGCCGCGGCCGTCGTCGGCGACGTCGAGTTCGAGCTCGTCGGCGTGGTAGCGGATGCGGACGTCGAGGCTGGTGGCGCCGGCGTGTTTCAGGGTGTTGGTCACGGCCTCCTGGACGATCCGGTAGCCGGCCAGCGAGAGCGACTCGGGGAGGTCGACGGCATCGCCGTACACCCCGAGGGAAGTCTGCAGACCGGCGTTGCGCACGGAGTCCAGCAGCTCGGGGAGCCGCTCCAGGCCGACGGCGGCCGCGGGGGAGTCCTCGGCGCTGCCGGGCTGCAGGCGCAGCAGGCCGAGCATGCGGTGCAGCTCGTCGACGGCGGTGCGGGCGCTCTGCTCGACGGCGGTCAGGGCCTCGCGGGCGCGGGGCGGGTCACGGTCCAGGACACGGCGGGCGGCGGAGGCCTGCACGCCCATGACCGAGACGTGGTGGGCGACGACGTCGTGCAGCTCCCGGGCGATGCGCAGGCGCTCGTGCAGGACCGTGCGGGCCGACTCCTCCTCCTTGGCCGCGAGCAGCTCCGCGGACTGCTCCTCGACCCGGTGGCGGCGGTACTCGGCGATCCAGGACAGCTCGCCGAAGAAGTACGCGAAGCCGAAGATGAGCAGGTTGGTCAGGAAGACGTTGACGGCGGCGGCCAGGATCGGGGAGACGGGGCCGGCGGCGCCGGTGAACTCGGCGGCGGCCAGGCTGGGCAGCGCGATGAGGTACGACACGGTGAGCCACACGAACATCGCGGCGATGATGACGGCCCGGATCCAGGTGGCCCGGCGATGGTCGCGGCCCCACGCGCCGACGGTGTAGATGGCGGCGAAGAGCGCGCCGGAGGTGAGCTGCTGCTCGGGGGCGTGGCGGATCTGCCCGGCGATGAAGGCGACCGAGACGAAGATCGCCACGGCGTCGGGCCAGCGGCGGCGCACGCACAGCGGCAGGGTGCCGAGCACGGCCCACATGACCTGCTCGGCCAGCGACGGCGGCCGGCCGAAGGCGAAGAAGCCGAGGCTGCGGGTCAGGGTCAGGCTCAGCAGCGTCATGGCGGTGACGGCCAAGCCGATCCCGATGTCGATGCGCAGGCGGCGCGCGTCCGGCCTCGCCCGTTGCCAGCCCTCGTGCATGGGGTGGCAGTGTACGGGGTCAGCCCTCGGGCCGGCGTCGGCGCATGTAGTGCTCGACGGCGCCACCCGGATGGGCGTCGGTGACGGCGGACTGCACGGCGTCGCGCAGCCAGTTGGGCAGCGTGCCGCCGATGCTCAGGCCGTTGTCCACCCGCCAGCCCTTCCGGCCGAGCTCGTTGAGCAGCGCGACCTTGCCCGTGACGGCCCCGGAGCGGACGCTGTTGCCGTCGACCACGACGGCGGCCAGGTCGTACTCGATGGCCCGCTGGGCCCGGTCGGGATGATGGCGCAGCCTGCGTTGCTCGTCGGACTGGGTGGAGACGAAATACACGTAGCCGTACTCCCACTGCTCGCTCACCCGCCGAATGCTGCCCGACGGGCGGGGGAGCAAACGGACGATGCGCAAGGAAGTCACCCCGGCCGGTCACCCGCCCGCACGGAAAACCGGCGACCGGCCCGGCGGGCGAAACATCGGAAATGTCGGTATATCGGGCCGCATGTTCCGACGAGCAACGTCAACGGAAGTTGGTTCCGCGGAAGTTCCACCCGGCTTCTGTCAACCATTGACAGATTCGGCCTTGCGCCGGGGCCGCCGCCGCGCTCGCCCTCGTCGTGACCGTGGCTCTGGAGGCGGGGGTGGGGATGAGGCGTTCTGACCTGCGGCGTATTGACAAATGTTGACCTAACGTCAATCAGGGACTATGAATGTTTTCGAGAGCGCTCTCCCGTCCTCACCGCCACCGAACGGGAGACACCATGTCCCGACCCCGAAAGGTCGACCGGCTGCTCGCCGGCGCGGGGGCCGCCCTGCTGGGCAGCACCCTCGCGGTCGTGCAGTTCGCGGCCCCCGCCCAGGCCGCCGACCTCAACCTGACCCAGTACGTGAACCCCCTCATCGGCACGGACGACAGCAACTCGCCCAACCCGGTCGGCGGCGGCGCCGGCGGCAGCACCTTCCCGGGCGCCACCGTGCCCTTCGGCATGCTCCAGTTCAGCCCGGACACGCCGACCGCGTCCCCGTCGGGCTACCGTGACTCGGACCGCACGATCGAGGAGTTCAGCCTCACCCACTTCAACGGGGCGGGCTGCGGCAACAACGAGGACATCGGGCTGCTGCCGGTCACCGGCGCGCTCGGCTCCTCGCCGGGCTCCGCGTGGTCGAGCTACGCCTCGGCGTACACGAAGACCAACGAGGTGGCCCAGGCCGGCTACTACAAGAACCGGCTCGACAAGTACGCCACCAACGTCGAGGTCACCTCGACGGCCCGCACCGGCGTCATGCGGCTGACGTTCCCGTCGTCCACCCAGTCCCGGCTGCTCATCAACACCAGCAAGAGCGCGACGGGCAACCGCAGCGGCAGCATCAGCATCTCCGGCAGCAACGTGACGGGCAACGTCACCGCCGGCGGGTTCTGCGGCTCGTCGAAGACGTACCCGATCTACTTCTCCATCCACTTCGACCGGGCCCCGTCGTCGTTCGGCACCTGGAGCGGCTCGACGATCACCAACGGCTCGGCGAGCACCAGCGGCACCAACACCGGCGGCTTCGTCACCTGGGACACCTCGTCCAACGCGACCGTGAACGCCCAGATCGGCGTGTCGTTCGTGAGTGTCGCCAACGCCACGGCCAACCTCAACGCCGAGACCGCGGCCTTCGACACCGCGCGGGCCAACGCCGACAGCGCCTGGAACAGTGCCCTCAACCGCGTCCAGGCCACCGGCGGCAGCGCCACCGACCTGCAGAAGTTCTACACGGCGCTGTACCACGTGATGGAGAACCCCAACATCGCCAGCGACGTCAACGGCCAGTACCGCGGCTTCGACAACGCGATCCACACCGCGACCCACAACGTGTACCAGAACTACTCGGGCTGGGACATCTACCGCTCGTGGGCCGCGCTCGTCGCGTTCATCGCCCCGGACGTCGCCTCCGACATCATGAAGTCGATGGTCCTCGACGGCCAGCAGGGCGGCCTGCTGCCCAAGTGGTCGCAGCAGACCAACGAGGACTTCGTGATGACCGGCGACCCCGGCCCGATCATTGTCGACGAGGCGTACCAGTTCGGCGCCCGCGACTTCGACACGGCCGCCGCGCTGCAGCTGATGAAGAACTCGATCGCCGGCAACGGCGCGCAGGGCTCGCCGATCCGCGGGCGCGAGGCCGAGTACGAGTCGAAGAAGTACATCCCGGGCGCGCCGTCGGACTCGATGGAGTACTCGGCGTCGGACTTCGCCGTGGCCCAGTTCGCCAAGTCGCTCGGTGACACGGCGACGTACAACTCGGCGATGACCCGGGCCCAGTACTGGCGCAACACGTTCAACCCCGAGTCGGGCTACATCCACCCGCGCAACAGCGACGGGACGTGGCCGTGGCCGCTCAACCCGGCCCAGGAGAGCCCCTTCACCGAGGGCAACGCCGCGCAGTACACCTGGATGGTCACCTACAACTTCGCCGCGCTCATCAACCTCATGGGCGGCCCGCAGACGGCCAAGCAGCGCCTCGACCATCACTTCACCGAGCTCAACGCCGGCCTGTCCCGCCCGTACTTCTACCTCGGCAACGAGCCCGAGCACGGGGTGCCGTGGGCGTACAACTTCGCCCAGTACCCGGCCGGCGCCTCCGCGGCGGTGCGGCGCGTCATGACCGAGCAGTTCACCACCGGCGCCGGCGGCCTGCCCGGCAACGACGACCTCGGCGCCACCTCGGCGTGGTATGTCTGGTCCGCGATGGGCATGTACCCGGCCACCCCGGGCGCGGACACCCTCGCGATCCACGGCCCGTCGTTCCCGTCGATCCTCGTCCAGCGCCCGGCCGGCAACATCCAGATCAACGGCGGCAGCGCCTCGTCGCAGTACGTGCAGGGCCTGACCCTCAACGGCTCCCCGGTGTCGCACAACTACCTGCGCTACCCGGACCTCGCCGCCGGCGGCACCCTGCAGTACACGATGGGCACCGGCCCGTCCTCGTGGGGCACCGGCGCCGGTGACGTCCCGCCGTCCTTCACCGACGGCGCGACCCAGCCGGCCGCCCCGCCGAGCCTGGGCACCAACCTCGCCCAGGGCAGGACCGCCACGGGCTCGGCCGCCTGCGCCGCCGCCGAGTCGCCCGACAAGGCCGTCGACGGCACGCTGATGAACAACAGCAAGTTCTGCACGCTGGCGGCGACCAAGTTCCTGCAGGTCGACCTCGGCTCCAACCAGAGCGTCGGCGCGGTCGTGCTCAAGCACGCCGGCCTCGGCGGCGAGCAGACCGGCTGGAACACCGGCGCGTACACCATCTCGACCAGCACCGACGGCACCACCTGGAGCGTGGCGGCGACGGTCACGGGCAACCGGTCCAGCCGCACCCTCAGCCAGTTCACGGCGCGGTCCGCCCGCTACGTGAAGCTCGACATCACCACGCCGGCCAACGACGGCAACGGTGCGGCCCGCATCTACGAGTTCGAGGTCTACGGCGCCGTCTCCGGCGGCAACCTCCTGCTCAACCGGCCCGCCACCGCCGACTCCTCCTGCGCCGCCACCGAGGGCCCGGAGAAGGCGGTCAACGGCAGTGTCTCCGGCGGCAACGCCGACAAGTGGTGCTCCGGCGGGGGCAGCAAGTGGCTGCAGGTCGACATGGGCGGCTCGAACCACCTGAGCTCCATCGTCGTGCGCCACGCGGGGGCCGGCGGCGAGTCGGCGTCGTGGGACACCCGCGACTTCGACCTGCAGGTGTCCGCCGACGGCAGCGCCTGGACCACCGTGGCGTCGGTGCGCGGCAACACCGCGGACGTGACGACCTCGGCGGTCAACGCGACCGGGCGGTACGTGCGGTTGAACGTCGTCACGCCGACGCAGACCACGGACACCGCGGCCCGCATCTACGAGATCGAGGCCTACGCATAGCTGTTGCGCCGCAGGGGGCGGCCCGGTTCGCCGTGCCGCCCCCTGCTCATCGCGTAACGACGTGGTGGCGTTCAACCGGGCGTCCCGTGGGCGTCACCTGCCGGTAGGAGGCTGCACGCGCCCGTTCAAATATCGAGGAGCGCGTATGTCCCCTGTGAGTCGGCGTACCCTGCTGAGCGCCGCGGCGGCCGGTGGTGCGGCCGCTGGTTCCGGTCTGCTCGGCGCGGCCCAGCTGGCGGCCGCCGCCCCCGCGGCCGGTGGGAGCCTGGACCAGGTCCGGCACGTCATCATCTTCATGCAGGAGAACCGGTCGTTCGATCACTACTTCGGCATGCTCCGGGGCGTGCGCGGGTTCGGTGACACGAGCCCGCTGCGGTTCCCGTCCTCCTCCGACGTCTGGCACCAGAAGCGGCTGTTCGGGTCCGTGCTGCTGCCGTGGCGCCTGGACACCACGAAGACCGACGCGCAGCGCGTCACCGACCTGGACCACTCGTGGTCGGGCACGCACAGCGCCTGGAACAGCGGGAAGTACGACAACTGGATCCCCGCGAAGACCGACAAGACGATGGGGTACTACACCCGCGCCGACATCCCGTGGCAGTACGCCCTCGCCGACGCGTTCACGGTGTGCGACCAGTACTTCTGTTCCGTGCAGGGGCCGACGAACCCGAACCGGCTGTACCAGTGGACCGGCACGATCGACCCGAACGGCACCGCCGGCGGGCCCGTGACCGACAACAGCGAGAAGGGGTACACCTGGACGACGTACCCCGAGCGGCTGCAGGCGGCCGGCGTGAGCTGGAAGGTGTACCAGGAGCAGGACAACTACGACGACAACCCGCTCGCCTGGTTCAACCAGTTCAAGAGCGCGGCCCACGACTCGCCGCTGTGGCTGCGCGGCATGGTCCGGGCCGCCTCCGCGCTCGACGCGTTCAAGGCCGACCTGACGGCGGGCACGCTGCCGCAGGTGTCGTGGATCGTGGCGCCGGCGGCGAAGTCCGAGCACCCGTCGTACCCGCCCGCCTACGGCGCCGACTTCGCCGGGGGCTTCCTGTCCGCCCTGGCCGCCCACCCCGACGTGTGGTCGGGCACCGTGCTGTTCCTGAACTTCGACGAGAACGACGGGTTCTACGACCACGTCGCGCCGCCGGTGCCGCCGAGCGGCACGGCCGACGAGTTCGTCGGCGGCAAGCCGATCGGCCTCGGCCCGCGGGTGCCGATGACGGTCGTGTCGCCGTGGAGCACCGGCGGGCGGGTGTGCTCGGAGGTGTTCGACCACACGTCGCCGATCCGCTTCGTCGAGCTGTGGACCGGCGTGCGGGAGCCGAACATCTCGGCCTGGCGGCGCACGGTGTGCGGCGACCTCACGTCCGCGCTGAACTTCGCCTCGACGGTGACCACGTTCCCGGACCTGCCCGACACGAAGGCGCTCGTGGCCGCGGCCGACGGCCAGGACGGGCTGCCGAACGCGAGCGCCCCGTCGAGTTCCACGATGCCGGTGCCGGAGTCGGGCGACCGCCCGGCGAACCCGATCGGGTACCGCTTCGACACGACGTCGTGGACCGACACGAGCACGAACCGCATCTGGTTCAAGGTCGTCAACGGGGGCACCCTCGGCGCCGGCTTCACCGCGTACACGGTCAACTACCGCGCCTACCAGGCGTGGCAGTACACGTGCCCGGCCGGCGGCAGCGCGTCGGACTACTTCAGCGCCCTGACCTACGGCGGCGGCCCGTACGACATCGACCTGCACGGCCCCGACGGCTACCTGCGCGGCTTCACCGGCGACGTGCGCACCTGGACGAACGCGTCGAAGGCGCACCCGGAGGCGTCGGTCGCCGACATCGGCGGCCTGACGTTGCGGCTGACCCTGACCAACCAGGGCTCGGTGGCGGCCGTGTTCACCATCGGCCGCAACGTGGCCACCGGCGCCTCGGGCGGCTCGGGCTCCACGGTGACGGTCGCGGCCGGCGGCACCTGGACCGGCACGCTGCCGGCGACCGCGGCGGGCCGCTACGACTACACGGTCACCGCCAACGTGGGCGACGGCTTCGGCCGCCGCTTCGCCGGCCGCCTGTACTCCTGAACGACCCGGCCCGGCACCGGCGGTCAGCCTCCGGTGCCGGGCCTGCGGCGCGGCGGCTCGGGGCATGTCCCGGTGACCTGAAAATCGTTCTAGCAAAGCACCTGCCACAGGTCAAGGCCCTGTTCGGCATGCGGATATATTTCCGTATGTCATTCTGGTGAATGCTTGATTGCATTGACGTACGCCGTAGTCATATGCGAGCTTGCTTGGGTCCGAAACCACCAGAAGACGGGGGGTAGCGCGGATGATCGGCAGATACCGGCTTTCGCGACGCTCACTCATCGCACGCTCGGCCGTCGTGGCCGCGGGAGCCGCCGGCGCGGCGGCGCTCGTCAACGAAACCGCGGCGCAGGCGGCCCCCAGCGGCGGCAAGGCCCGCATCGCGCGGGTCGTGCGCCAGACCGGCTCCAGCGCCGAAGTCGAGGTCGAAGGGGCCACCCGGACGGCACCGCTGTTCGGCTTCCCGGACGGCTGGCGGATGCGCCAGGGCGACCGCGTCCTGCTCACCGCGACCGCCGGCGGCGCGCTCGTCATGCCGCTGGTCGAGCCGATCCAGGGCCGCCTCGAGGGCGGCAGCCAGAGCTCGGCCCGCATCGCCGGCCGGGCCGTCGTGGCCCGCTCGGCCGGGACCATCGAGCAGGGCGCGGCCGCCGGGGACTCCGTGGCCTTCTGCGTGCGCAACGACGCCGACGGCACACTGTCGGCCGTGGCCGTACGCCCGGCCTCGTCCTTCGCGGTCAACCCCGAGTAGCGCGACGCCGCCCAACCCACACCGAACGGGGTGCCCATGACCGTGTCCGAACTTGCGCCAACGCTCACCACCACGACGGCGCCCCGCCGGGGCGTCATGCAGTTCCTCGGCCGCGGCGGCGTGGCGATGGTGGCCGGCCTCGCCGGCGTCTTCGCCACCGCCCGCCCGGCCGCCGCCGGCCTCGCCTCGCCCTGCTGCCACCTGGCCAGCAACACCAAGTGCGGCGGCAGGTGTGAGAGCTACACCTGCCCGTCGGGCAAGTACAAGCGGTACTGGTGGTGCCAGGCCGGCACCCGCATCATCGGCTGCGGCGAATGCCAGAGCGGCAGCGGTGACTGCTGGTCCGGCGGGTCCTACGCCTGCTCCTTCTGGTGGGACGACGGTGCCTGCTGAGCGATGGTGATCCTGTCCTGGCTCGTCGCCTGCGCCGTCGCGGCGGTCTTCGTCGTCGGCGGGGTCGAGAAGCTCCGGGTGAGGTCCGCGTTCGCGCGGACCTTGTCCGAGCTCGGACTGCCCGCCCCGCTGGTGCCCGTCCTGTCCCTGCTGGTGCCGATCGCCGAACTGGCCACGTCGGCCGGCCTGATGCTCGCCCCGGCGGCCGCCTGGCCGGCCGCCGGCGTGGCCGCCCTCGGCGCCGCGTTCGCGCTGGCCGGGCTGCTCGGGCTGCGCGCCCGCCAGCCCGTCGCCTGCTCGTGCCTGGGCGCGGCCACCGACGCCTACCTGGGCCGCCGCCAGCTCGTGCTGCTGCCCGGCTGGCTCGCCGTGGCCGCGGTGCTGCGCCTCGCCCCGCCGCACTGGAGCGTGCTGGAGGGGCTGCAACTGCTCGCGCTCGTCGTCGTCGCCTCGTCCGCGCTGCACGCCGTCAAGGTCGTCAAGGCCTGGCGGACCGACGCGACGTACCGGCGGGCGATCGAGGAATCGTCCGAAGTGCACGCCGACATGGTCGTCGGCCTGCACACGATCAAGGGGACGTCATGACCATCGCCCTGTCCGCGGCCGTGATCGTGCTCGGCGTGCTCCTGCTGCTCCTGCTGGGTTCGCACGTCGAGATGTACCGCACGGTCGAGCAACTGCGCGAGTACAGCGGCCTGGTCGACCAGCCGGTGCCGCTCGATCTGCCGGCCGAGCGCCTGCCCAGCCGGGTCGGGCTGCCGGCCGCGCTCGACGACGCCGTGCGGGGCGCGGTGCTGCTGCTGTCCGACCGCTGCGGCACGTGCCGCTCGCTCGCCGCCGCGCTCGACGGGGCGGTCAACCCCGACCTGGTGCTCGTGGTGGAGCCGGGGCAGGGGGCCGACGGGGCGGGGGAGCTGGCCTTGACGTACCGCCTGGACCCCGACCGCACCGT
This sequence comes from Dactylosporangium sp. NPDC051485, assembly GCF_040682015.1. Lineage (NCBI taxonomy): Bacteria > Bacillati > Actinomycetota > Actinomycetes > Micromonosporales > Micromonosporaceae > Dactylosporangium > Dactylosporangium sp. NPDC051485. The sequence goes on along the minus strand of NZ_JBFAZW010000103.1, from coordinate 12,121 downwards.
GGTCGACCGGGACGGCCGGATCGCGGGCGCCCTGGGCATCCGCGTCACGCCGGCCGCGCTCGTCATCGAGCACGGGCGCATCGCCCGGGCCACGACGGTCCCGTCCACCCGCCAGCTCGACATGATCCTCAGCAACCTGCGCGCCGGGCGTTCCCGGGGCGCCCGGGTCGGCACCGAGTCCGGATGAGCCCGGCGCTGGTCCTGCTGGCGCTGACCGCCGGGTTCGCCCAGCTGTTCAGCCCTTGAGGCGTGTCGTTCGTGGGCATGCTGCGGCCGCTGGCCGTCGGCGACCTGTCCCGCCCTCCTGGTCAGGGGGGCCTCGCCCTCACCGCCCGGTTCCGCGGCGCGGGAGTCCCCACCGCGGCGCTGTGCGGCGGGTTTCTGTTCTCGGCCACCCTCGTCTTCGGCGTGGCCGCGTTCGCCGGCCGGGCGCTCGGGGTGACGCTGCTGCCGCAGCCGGTACGGCTGGCGGCCGCCCTGGCCTGCTTCGCCGCCCTGCTCGGGCTGGACGTCCTCGCGCTGCGGCGCAAGACGATGTGCCCCGTGACGTTGCGGCGCCAGACGCCCAAGAACCTGGTCATGCGCTACGGCGAGACCCGCGGCGCGCTGATCTGGGGCCTGGACACGGGGCTGGGCATCACCACGTTCCGGGTCTCGGCGACGACGTGGGCGCTGCTGGCCCTCGGGCTGTTCGGCGTCGCCCCGTGGTGGCAGGGGGCGGCGTACGGCATCGGCTTCACCGCCCCGATCGCCGCGGCCATCCTGCTCGTCCCGCGCCGGCCCGACGCCCCGGACGGCGCCACCCGCGAGCCGCACTGGATCTCGCGGACGCTCACCCGATACCGCTGGCTCGCCCAGATCTGTGCCCTGCTCGCGGCCGTGGCCGCCACCACGGCCACCGTCATGGTCCTCACGGCGTAACGGCGAAGGCCGGCCGCCCGGATGGGCGGCCGGCCTGACCAGGGGGGCTGATCGCTAGGAACGCACTGTCGGCAGGGCTCAGCCGGCCGCGGTGCCCAGGTGGCCCTCGCCGCCGTGGAACTCGGTGCCCTCGGCGAACGCGGCGTCGAAGCGCGACTGCAGCGCGTCGAGCTCGCCGAACTGGGCCTGGTGGGCGTGCTCGCTGCCCTCGGCGGCGAAGACGTGGTCGTCGACCGAGGCGTCGTGGCTGTAGTTGGTGAACTCGTCGGCCTCGTAGTGCACGGCCGGCGCCTGGTCGAACTCGACGTGGGTGCCGTGCGAGTAGTCCGTGGACGTGTCGGCGTGGTGGTCGTTCTCGTAGACGGCCTGCTGGTTGTTGTAGTCGGCCTCGGAGCCGTGGGCCTCGTGCAGCTGGTTCAGCGCGTCGTGCTCCTGGCCGGCCGCGTAGTGGCCGTAGTCGACGTCCTGGCCGCCGCCGTCGTAGCCCGCCCCGCCCGTGTCGATGTCGCTCATCTGGCTGTCTCCCCTGTCGGTCGTTGCTGACAAGGAATACGGTACGGGGCCCGCTACCTGCTTGTATCCCGGAAACGTGCCACCGGCGAGGCCCGCACCGCGGCCCGGACCAGCTCCTGAAGGCCGGCCCGCGACTGCAGGCCGGGGAAGGCGTCGAGCAGGTCGACCAGCACGTCCAGCACGATCTCGTCCTCCAGCGCGGCCGGGTCGTGCGGCCCGACCTTGGAGCGGGCGCTCGCCACCCGCGGCGGGTTGACCAGCGACGCGGCCAGGGCGGCGACATCGGCCGCGGCGACGTGCGGCGACCACGGCCGGGACTCGCCGAACCGGGACTCGTCGAACTCGGCGATCTTGTGCTTGACGATCGGGCGGCCGGCCAGGGGCAGGCGGGCGTCGGGGCGCAGGACGACCCCCTCGGCGAGGTTGCCGTCGAGCTCCGGCAGGCCGCGCAGCGCCGGCACCCGGGTCGCGAAGCGCACCGGCACGGCGTCGATCGACCGGCGCGGGCCGCGGGCCAGCAGCGGTACGACATCCACACCACCGGCGGCGGCCAGCTCGGCGACCTCGGCGTAGGGGCACAGCACCCCGGGGTCGCCCAGCAGCACGTCGAAGAGCGCGAAGCGGATGTCCGGGGCGTACCAGACGCCGGTCTGCACCGCGCTCGCGCCGGGGACCGCCGGGACCGCCGGGTGCGGGTAGTGGCCGCCGTACAGCTCGCCGTACAGGCGCACGACCGGCCCGCCGAGCCGCAGGGCGGCGCGGGCGGTGCGCTGCAGGGCGGGGCGCAGCAGCTGCCAGCCGAAGAAGGGCTCGTCGTCGCGCAGCCACGCCTTGCGCTTGCCGACCCGCAGGGCCGCGCCGTCGTGGGCGATCACCAGCTGCGCGCCGTGCACCTTCTCGGTGGCGATCCACGGGCCGGCGGCGTGTGCCCCGGCGAGCACGGCCGGGATCTTCGGGTACGGCAGATGATCCACCCGGACATTCTGCCGCGCGCCCGGACGTGCTTCCCGGGCGCGCGGCCGGCCGGCTCAGGCGAAGTCGGGAACCGCCGGGCGGGCGTCGGTGACCCGGTCCTTCGGCTCCTCCCACGCCTCCTGCCGCCCCAGCGCGGTGAGATCGAGCAGCGCATAGGCGCCCCCGAAGTCGCCGCCGCGGGCGTACGTCGAGTAGGTGTGGAAGATCTCGTCGCCGTCGGCCAGGAAACAGCTGAACCCGGGCAGCTCCGGCGACTCGATCACCGGCAGCGACCGGTAGTTGTACACCGGCGGCTTCACCGTCTCGTCGAACGACACGTCGAAGTCGAAGTTGAAGTCGTCGCCGTAGGACGAGTACCACGGCACGAACCAGCCCTTGCGCTGCCGGTAGTCGGCGAGCTTGGCGTACGGCGCCCGGGACACCAGCGCGAACGTCGTGTTGCGCGCCCCCAGGTGCCGCAGCAGCGCCGCAGCGATCTCGTCGACCGCCGCGGTGCAGCTCGGGCAGGCGTCGTCCCAGCCCGGGTCGAACATCACGTGCTGCACGATGAGCTGCTGACGCCCCTCGAACAGCGCGGCCAGCCCCACGTCCCCGGACGGCCCGTGGAACCGGTACGGCTTGTCGATGCGCACCATCGGCAGCCGCCGCCGCTGCGCGTTGAGCCGGTCGAGCGCCCGCCGCGCCTCCTTCTCCTGCGCCAGCAGCTCCCGCCGCGCCTCGAGCCACTCCTCGCGTCCCACGATCTCGGGCAGTGCCATCCCGGCCTCCTCACGTCGTTACTCCGAAGGTTCCCCAACGGAGACGTTTCAGACGCGCGAAACCAGACGGTCGCCCCCGGACGAGTTTCCCGCTTCCCGCCGCCGCCGGATGGTCATGCCGCGGCCAGGGCGGCGTAGTGCGGGTTGTGCATGACGCCGAGCAGGTTGCCGAAGGGGTCGACGACCGTGGCGGTGACGAAGCCGTGGCCGCGGTCCTGGGCCGGCTCGTGGACGGTCGCGCCCATCGACACCAGGCGGCCGACGACCTCGGCAACGGCGTCGACGTGCCAGTACAGGACGGCGCCGACCGGGCCCGCCGGGGTGCCCGCGGGGCGGAAGCGGGCGTCGATCAGGCCCAGCTCGGCCTCGCGGTCGCCGAGGCGCCACTCGGCGTAGCCGTCGCGCAGGAAGTAGGGCTCGATGCCGGTCAGCTCGGTGTACCAGGCCTTGGCGGCGGCCCAGTCGGCGGCGAAGTAGTTCACGGTGGCCATGCCTCGCAATGTCATGACCACGACGCTAGAAGCTATTGCGGCACGTTAGATTCCTCAAATGCTCGAGACTTCGGTACGCCTGCTCCGGCTCCTCGCCGTGCTGCAGCAGCGCCGGGAGTGGGCCGGGGCCGAGCTGGCCGAGCGCCTCGAGGTCAGCGCGCGGACCGTGCGCAACGACGTCGACCGGCTGCGCAGGCTCGGGTACCGCATCGAGTCGGCGACGGGGCCCGGCGGCGGCTACCGGCTCGGGCCCGGCAACGCCCTCCCGCCGCTGCTGCTCGACGACGACGAGGCCGTGGCCGTGGCGGTCGGGCTGCGGGCGGCGGCGGCCGGCAGCGTCGCCGGGATCGAGGACGCCTCGCTGCGGGCACTGAGCAAGCTGGAGCGGACGCTGCCGGGGCGGCTGCGGCCGCGGGTCGACGCGCTGCGCTCCGCGACCGTCTCGGCGGCCGGCGGCGGGCCCACCGTCGACCTGGACACGCTGACCCGCATCGCGTCGGCCGCCCACGCCCACGAGCGGCTGCGGTTCACCTACGCGGCCCACGACGGGCAGGACAGCGAGCGCGACGTCGAGCCGCACACCCTCGTCTACACCGGCCGTCGCTGGTACCTGCTCGCCTGGGACACCGACCGGGACGACTGGCGCACCTTCCGGGCCGACCGGATCAGGCCGCACCCGCCCGGCTCCCATGCACCCCGGTTCGTACCGCGGGAGCCCCCCGGCGGCGACGCGGCCGCCCACGTGCTGCGGGGCGTGACCGCGGCCCCCTTCCGCTACCGGGCGCGGATCCGGTTCGCCGCCCCCGCCGCGGTCATCGCCGAGCGCATCACCCCGACGTCGGGCCGGCTCACCGACCTCGGCGCCGAGGGCTGCGAGCTGGCCACGGGCAGCGACTCGCTGCACGACCTGGCGATCTACCTGAGCAAGTTCGACGTGCCCTTCACCGTGCTCGACCCGCCGCAGCTGCGCGAGTTCCTGCACGACCTGGCCCGGCGCTACCTCGGGGCCTGAACGCCCGGGCCGTGGCCGGTGCCGTTACGCGCCCACCCCGGTCGGCGCCTCCAGGTTCAGGGCGGCCTCGACCGCGGCCGCCTCGACGCCGCGCAGCAGCGCCTCCGTGTCGGCCGGGGCGATGACGTGGGTGTCCATGAACACGATCGCCTGGGTGCCGCCCTCGACCTCGTCGACGTGCACGATGAGCGGCTCGAAGGGCACGTCCTGGCGGATCGACCAGGTGAACTCGCCGCGGCCGGCCGCCGCGGCGATCGCCTCGGGCGAGGGCACCGGCGTGTTCGCCACGGCCGCGTCGTCGCGGCGGTCGTTGAAGTAGCTCGGCAGCTGCAGGCCGGGCCGCTCCTCGACGACCCGGGTGAGCAGCGCGTCGAGGGCGGCGGGGTCGTAGTAGGCGTGCTTGTAGGTGGTCATGGCGGCCCGCTTGGCCCGTTCGAGCACCTCGGCGAACGTCACGCCGGCGACGTCGAGGCGGGTCAGGCCGTACTGCGCGAGCATGCACACCACCCGCTCCAGCCCGGGCCGGAAGCGGTTGTTCACCATCGGCCGCAGCACCGTGGTGCCCTCCCCGGTCACCCGCGCGAGGGCCACGGCGTAGACGCCGAGCAGCACGGTGGAGGAGGCGATCCCGGTGAAAGCCGACAGCGCGCGCAGCGCCAGCGACAGGGCGGGGGAGTGGAACTGCCCCCGCCAGTGCCGCGGCTGCTGCGGGTCGCGCGACGGGGCGTACCGGTGCAGCGGGATCTGGCGCAGGATGGAGTCCCAGTGCCGCATGGCGGTCGCGTTCTGCCGCACGCCGCTGGGCGAGGCCTGCCAGCCGGCCTGCTGCAGGGGCTGCAGGTCGGGCACCGGCGTCTCCGGCCGCTTGTCCTGGTCCTCCACCATGATCATCGCGCCGAGCCCGTCGGCGACCAGGTGGCACAGCACCACGACGAGGTGGCTGAGCTCGCCGCGGTGGCGGACCGCGGCCATGCGCACCGGCCAGTCCCGCTCGTGGTCGTAGGGGTCGTCCTGCAGGCGCAGCCGGACCTTGTCGGCCACCGCGGCCGGGTCCTCGTCGCCGGCCTCGACGATCTCCAGCACGGTCTCGCCCGCGGCCGCCACCACCTGGCGCACCTCGCCGGCCGGGCCGAAGCGCAGCCGGGTGCGGGCGGTGGGGAAGCGGCTCATGAGGTAGCGCAGCCGGTCCGTCAGGTCGTCCACCGTCGTGCCCGGGGGCAGCGGCCCCCAGGCACCGTTGGGCAGCCATGTCTCCTGGCGGAGCATCGCCAGCCAGATGTCGCGCTGCCCCCAGGACAGCTCGCCCTCGCCCGCCCCGTCCCCGGCGAACGCCACCACGACCCGCTCGGCCACCAGCTTCCCCCAGCCCTGTCAGTCGGTGTCGGTCGATGGTACGGCGTGAGCGATCTTGACCACATCGGTTCGCCGACCGATTTTCTTCCTGTGCATGTGGGCCTGCGCTCACCAGTCCCCGGCCCGCTCCAGCAGGTCGTCGAGGACGTCGCCGAAGCGGGCCAGCAGCGAGATGTGCCCGTGCTGCGCCAGCAGGCGGGCGTTGGCCCCGGGCACGCTGCGGGCCAGCCACTGCCCGTGGGCGAAGGGGACCATCCGGTCCTGGGCGCCCTGCCACACGGTGACGGGCGCCTGCACCGCGGCGACCGGGAAGCCCCACGGCCGGACGAAGGCGAGGCCGTCGTCGCGCCAGCCGGCCACCCCGGCCGACATCGCGTGCCGCAACGACGCGGCCAGGCTCTCGGCGAGCTCGCCGGTGAGCGCGGCCCGGTCGACCTCGCCGATGAGCCCGCCCAGCGCCGCCGCGACCTGCCCGCCGGTGACCTCGGCCAGCCCCGCCCGCTGCGCCTGCACGAACCGGGTCAGGTCCTGCGGCCCGCGCACGGCGGCGGCGAACTCCTCGACGTTCTGCGGACCCATCCCGGCCAGCCAGTCCAGGCCCTCGGCGTCGAACGGGGCCACGCCGGCCAGGGTGGCCGCGGCGGCGCACGCCCCGGGCAGGGCGGCCGCGCAGGCCAGCGCGTGCGGGCCGCCGCCGGACCAGCCGGCCGTCACGAACCGGTCGTGGCCCAGGTGCTCGAGGATCGCCCGGACGTCGCCGGCGGCGTCGAGCACCGTGCGGCCCGGGCGCGGGGTGGAGCCGGCGTAGCCGGGCCGGGCGTAGCTGATCGTGCGCAGGCCGCGCTCGGCCGCGGGCCCGGCGATGCCGCCGCGCTCGGCCAGCCCGGCCGGGGTGCCGGCGTGCAGCACGAACGCCCGCCCGTCGGCCGGCCCCTCGACACTCACCTCGAGCACGCGCCCGTCGGCGGTGCGCACCTGCCGCAAGTCCACCGGCCCATGATGCCGCCTCCCGCCGACGTGAGCGCCGGCGCGAAAGTGAGTGAACGCCGCCCGGACGTCTCCGGAGCAGCCGCACAAACCGGTTGGCGGAGCACGGCGAGCACTGTTACCGTTCCGGAGGCCGTGCGAGAGACCGAGGAGGTGGTACCCGTGAACGTATCGACATGGGTGCTCCCCTCAGGGGTCACGGCCGGGCGATAGGTCGTCCGGGAGCGCCGTTCAAGCGCACTCCCGAAAGGCACGACCATGCGATTCACCTCAGAACAGCGCCTCGACGACGGCGTCCTCGAGCGCGGATTCACCCTCGGCGAGATCCCCGGCATCCTGTGGACGCCCGCATCCGCATCCGCGCCGGTCCCGCTGATCCTGCTCGGCCACCCCCCGCTCGGACTGCACAGGATGTACCCGCGGCTGGTGGCCCGAGCCCGGCAGTGCGCGGCGGAGGGCTTCGCCGCGGCCACCATCGAGCTCCCGGGAAGCGGTGACCGGCCCCGTTGGGCCGCCCTCGAGCAGGCCCGCGCCGACCTGCGCCGGGCTGTGGAGGCCGGCGAGCCGGTCGGCGACGAGATCATCGACGCCCTCATCCTCCCGCTCGTCGAGCAGTCGGTCCCGGAATGGCAGGCCGCCCTGGACGCCGTGCTCTCGCTGCCCGAGATCGGCGGCCCGGTCGGGTACTCGGGGGGAGTGATCTCCATCGGCATCCGGTTGGCGGTGGTCGAGCCGCGCATCGTGGCCGCCGGCTTGTTCGCCGGGAGTCTCGTGCCCGCCGCCATGTTCGAGGAGGCCCGCCGGGTCACCATTCCGCTGCACGTGCTGCTGCAGTGGGACGACGAAGGCAACGACCGGCAGGCGGCCCTGGACCTGTTCGACGCCTTCGGCGCCAAGGAGAAGACGCTGCACGCCAACATGGGCGGGCACACCGGCGTCCCGCAGTTCGCCGGGCAGGACGCGGCCGGGTTCTTCGCCCGGCACCTGAAGTCCCGGCACCTGAAGTAAGGTCCAGCCGGTCGGCCCGGCGCTCGATGCAGCGAACCCCCCGCGCCGGGCGCGGGGGGTTCGTGGCGAGGCTCGTGGCCCGGCGGTCAGTCGGTCGGCGGGTCGGCCAGGGGCCAGCCGCCGGCGGCGAGGTGCGCGGAGACCCGCACGATGTCCTCCGGGCTGGCGTCCTGCAACATCGAGTCGCTGATCAGCGCCTCGATGTCCTCCGTGCCGATCGGGTCTGCGCCGCCGTCGGACTGCGCGACCAGGTCGCGGGCGATTCCGCGGATCTCGTCCTCGGTCAGCTTGCGGCGCAGCAGCCCCAGCAGGGCCACGTAGTCCTGGCGGGGGACGCCCTTCGGGTAGCCGGCCCGCAGCCAGTCGATGCTGCGGCTGAGGAAGTTGGAACGGGACTCGCTCACGGCTCACCCTACTTCTTGTTGACGATCGTCGGGTAGACGTGTTCGAAGCTCAGCGCCTTGCCGAAGCCGCTGGCCACGATGAAGGTGATGCCCAGGGCCACGCCGAGCAGCACCACGGCGAAGCACACCCAGCCGAGCACGGTGCCGATCGGCTGGGCCTTCGGGCCCGCGGTGCCGTCCGCGTGGGCCTCGGCCTCGCCGCCGGCGCCCCAGGCCAGGGCCCGCACGCCGAGCGCGAACAGGGCCGGCAGGCCGGCGCCGAGGACGAGCCCGACGAGGAGGACCTTCCACGCCGCCTGCAGGGCCAGTGACAGGTTGTGCGACATCAGTGGACCGCCTCGACCGGCTCGGGAGTGGTGGCTGCCCACTCGTCGTTGACGTTGGTGTGGTCGACCGGGGTCTTGCGCGAGTGCCAGTACATGTACCCGGCCAGCGCGAGCAGGATGAGGAAGACCACGATGGCGCCGGCCAGGCCGCCGACGAGGTGGCCGATCCACCACATGACGGCGCCCACCACGGCCGCCGCCGGCAGCGTGATCAGCCAGGCCAGCACCATGCGGCCGGCCACGGCCCAGCGCACCTGCGCGCCGGGCTTGCCGATGCCGGTGCCGAGGATCGAGCCGGTGGCCACGTGGGTGGTGGACAGCGCGAAGCCGAGGTGGCTGGAGACCAGGATGACCGCGGCTGAGGCCGACTCGGCGGCCATGCCCTGCGGCGGCGCGATCTCGACCAGGCCCTTGCCCAGCGTGCGGATGATCCGCCAGCCGCCGAGGTAGGTGCCCAGCGCGATCGCGAGGGCGCAGGCGGCCTTGACCCAGAACGGGATGTTCTTGGTGTCGGTCCAGTCGCCGGTCGCGATGAGGGCCAGGGTGATGACGCCCATCGTCTTCTGCGCGTCGTTCGTGCCGTGGGCCAGCGACACCAGCGACGCGGAGCCGATCTGGCCCCAGCGGAACCCGTTGTCGGTGAACCGCTGCGCGACCCCGATGACCACCTTGTAGATCAGCCAGGTGCCGGCCGCCGCGATGGCCGCCGCGATGACCGGTGACATGACCGCCGGCAGCAGGACCTTGCCGACCAGGCCGTCGAGCTTCGTGCCGTTGCCGTTCCAGTTGACCCCGGCCCAGCCCAGCCCGGCGATGGTCGACCCGACGAGGCCGCCGAACAGCGCGTGCGAGGAGCTGGAGGGCAGGCCGAGCAGCCAGGTGAGCAGGTTCCACACGATGCCGCCGACGAGGCCGGCGAGCACGATGAGCAGGAGGGCGGATCCGCCGCCGTCGAGCAGCTCCGCCTTCGGTGTGCCGTTGGAGTTCTGGATCTTCACCACGGCGTTGGTCACGGTGAGCGCGACCTCGACGGAGAGGAACGCGCCGACGAGGTTCAGCAGTCCCGACAGCGCCACGGCGACCTTGGGCCGCAGCGCCTTCGTCGCGATGGAGGTGGCCATCGCGTTGGCCGTGTCGTGGAAGCCGTTGGTGAAGTCGAATCCGAGGGCGGTCACGATCACCAGGACGAGCACGACGGTCGTTTCTGTCACGAGTGGATCGTCGCGCGTCCGTGCAGCTCACTCCATGGCAGAAGCCACTCCTGGGCAATGTTCTCCCGTTGTTCACCTGCCGTATGCCTGCTTCTCGCTTTTCGGCCGACCCCGGCGGCGGGGTCGCGCCCGGCGGTCTGTACCGGTACAACTGGGGGATGACGTACACCCCGAGGGAGGCGGTCGAGCGGACCGGCTTCAGCCTGGACACGCTGCGCTACTACGAGCGCATCGGGCTGCTCGACAGCGTCGGGCGCAACGCCGGCGGCCAGCGGGTGTTCACCGACGACGACCTGAACTGGCTGGGCACCCTGCGCTGCCTGCGCGACACCGGCATGCCGATCCAGCGCATGCTGCGCTACGCCGAGCTCGCCCGGGGCGGCGACGCCACCTTCGCCGAGCGCGCCGACCTGCTCGCCGAGCACGACCGCGAGATCGACCTGAAGATCGCCGCCCTGCGCGGCGAGCAGGCGAGGATCCGCGAGAAGATCGCCTGGTACCAGCTGCAGCCCGACCCGGGCCTGGTCCCGTAGCGGCGCCGCCGGCCGGGTGCGCGCCGGGGAGCGGATCAGGCCGGGGCCGCGGCGTTCTGGCGCATGGCCAGGCGGATGAGGCGGTCGGTGGAAGGGCGGGGCTCGCTGTACCCGCCCGACCACTGCAGCAGCCGGGCGCCCTTCATCCAGGTCACGCTCAGGTAGGTCAGCCCGGCGTTGCCGGGCTCCTGGCGGAAACCGTAGCCGCCGCTCAGCGACGACGGCACGGTGAAGGGCTGGTAGCCGTCGGCGCGGCTCTGCTGCTGGAAGTACTGCAGGATCGCCCGCGCGTTGCCCGTCGTGTCGAACTGCAGGACGGCTCCGACCAGGGTCGTCGTGTCGGGGATGGCCGTGCTGGCGGCGTCGAAGGTCGGGTCCGGGGACTTCCAGCCCTGCAGGTAGCCGCCGAGGAAGCCGTGGCGCAGGACGGTGCCGGCGTCGTCCGGGTGGTCGGCGAAGACGCGGGCGGCGTCGGAGCGGCCGACCGGGCCGGACAGGCCGTCGCCGCGCACGGCGATGTACCCCTCCGGCCGGATCAGCATGCCCGACAGGTCGGGGGCGGACGCCGTCGGGGTGGCGGCCGCAGGGCTGGTGGGGGCCGCGGCGGTGGTGGGCGCGGCCGTGGTGGGCACGGCGGCGGCCGGCTGGTCGTGGGCCGGGCGGGCGCACGCGGCCAGCGGGGCCGACGCCGCCGCGAGCAGCGACGACAGCACGGTGCGACGGTGCATCAGGATCCTTCCATCGGCAGGCCGGGGCAGACGCGCGGGCGGGGGCCCGATCCGTAGGCCCGCCATTCCGCGTCGGTGAGGTTGCGCTGTACCACGTCGCAGACCCAGGCGGTGACGCGCTGCGGGTCGACGCTCCAGCGGATCAGGGTGGGGCCGGAGGCCAGCAGCGTGCCGCCGTCGGCGGTGAAGGCCAGCAGCGCCGCCGGGGCCGGGGCGAAGAGGGTGCCGTCGAGGCGGTGGCCGCTGTCGAGATCCCACAGCTCGACGGCGCCGCCGGTGGTGGTGGCGGCGACCAGGCCGGGGCCCTTGGCGACGGCCAGCCGGGTGAGCGTGCCGGTGCCCGGGTCCGGGTCGCCGAGGGTCAGCGACCGGCCCGACGGCAGGTCCCACCGCACGACCCGCCGGCCGTCGGTCGTCACCAGCGTGTCCGGGCCGGCCCAGGCGACCGCCCGGGCGGCGCCGGGCAGCGACCGGGCCCGCGTCCCGGCGGCCACGTCCCACAGCTGGGTGTCGAGCTCGGTGGCGACGGCGAGGGTGCGCCCGTCCGGGGCGAAGGCCACGTCGCGGGCCGCCGCGCCGACGGGGAGGCGCGCCTCGTCGCCCGAGGGGTCCGGGAGGTGCACGAGCCCGGCGGCGCCGTCGGGGTGGACGAGCGCCAGCCGGCTGCCGTCGGGGGCGAACGCGAGCCCGGACGCGGGCGGGTCGAGCGGCGAGCCGACCGGGAAGGTGGCGTCGCGGGCGGTGCCGTCGGCCGTCGTCCAGACGGTCAGCCGGCGGCCGTTCAGGGCGGCGAGCAGGGCGCCGTCCGGGCTCTGGGCCAGGGCGGCCGGGGACTGCACGCCGGGGCGCAGCGGCGGGCCCGCCGTCCGGCCGGTGGCCGCGTCCACGCGCGATACCCGGC
>NZ_JBFAZW010000102.1:0-39411 GCF_040682015.1 Dactylosporangium sp. NPDC051485 | reverse complement strand
CTTTGCGCGCGGCCCAAGGGGGGGCCGCGGGCGCTGCGCGGGGCGCCTCGCCCGGTCGCTCGGCCTTGCCGCCGAGAGCGCCGGCACGCACGCGCTGCCCGGCCTCCCCATGCCGGCACACGCCGAGACCGTGCTGCGCGAGCGCGGCGCCGACCCCGGGGGCTTCGCCAGCCGCCGGGTCGAGGCGCCGCTGCTGATCGGGGCCGACCTGGTGCTCACCGCCGGCCGGGCCGAGCGGGCGCACTGCGTGACGCTGGCCCCGGCCACCGCGGCCCGCACGTTCACGCTGCGCCAGTACGGCCGGTACCTCGCCGCGCTCCCGCCGGGCCCGGTCACCCCGGCGGCCGTCGGGCGGGTCCGCGGGCGGCTGCAGCCGGGCCGACCGGACGACGACGACCTCGCGGACCCCTTCGGCGGGCCGATCGAGGGCTTCCGCGACTGTGCCGGCACGATCGAGGACATCCTCAGGCTCCTCGCGTCCCGGCCCTGACCGGCTCGGGCGGGGTGGCGGCCCGCTCCGGCGCCGGTAAGGCCCGCGCGGAGCGGCGCGTGCCCTCGGCGGGGCCGTAGTACGCGTACGTGTAGGCGTCCCCCGCGGCCCCCTTGGCCCCGTTGAGCACGCAGCCGAACAGGCGGGCCGAGACCGCCTCGATCGCGTGGACCGCGGCCTGGGCCTGGGCCACCGAGGTGCGCCCGGCCCGGGTCACCAGCACGGCGCCGTCGGCCCGGCTGGCCACCACGGCGGCGTCGGTGACCACCAGCAGCGGGGAGCTGTCCACGACCACGTAGTCGTAGGCCTCGCTGACCTCGGCCAGCAGGCGGGTCATCTGCTGCGAGCCGAGCAGCTCGCTCGGGTTGGGCGGGATCGAGCCGCTGGGCAGCACCCACAGCTCCCGCTCGCCCCAGCGCTGCACGGCGGTGTCCAGGTCGAGCTGGCCGACGAGCACGTTGGTCAGGCCGACCGCGCCCTCCAGGTCGAGGTACTCGGCGAGCTTCGGGCGGCGCACGTCGGCGTCGACGAGCAGCACCCGGTGGCCCGCCTCGGCCAGCACGATGGCGAGGTTGCAGGCGATCGTGGACTTGCCCTCGTCGGGCAGCGCGCTGGTCACCACGACGCAGCGGGCCCGGCGATCCGGGTCGACGAACTGCAGGTTCGTGCGCAGGTGCCGCATCGCCTCGCCCCGCGGGGACCACGCCGCGTCCTCGACCAGCAGCGGGGATTCGAGGGCGTGGCCATCGTGCGGTACGGCGGCCAGAATCGCCTTCCGGGTGGCCTGACGAAGCTGTGCGGCCGAGCGGATGCTGGTGTCCAGGATCTCCCGCAGCACGGCCAGCCCGGCCCCGGCGATCAGCCCCAGCAGCAGCGCGATCGCGAAGTTGCGCGCGGGCCGCGGGCTGATCGGGTCGGTGCTGACCCGCGGCCCGGTGACCACGTCGACCCGCACGGTCGGCGCGCTGCCCCCGGGCGGCGTCTCGATGGCGGCCACCAGCGCGGCGAACTTGGTGGCCACGGCCTGGGCGATGCGCAGCGCGCGGGCGCTGTCGGTGTCCACCACGGTCACCTCGAGCAGCACCGTGTCCGGCACCGTGCGGGCGGAGATGCGCCGCTGCACCTCGCCGGCGTCGAGCCCGACGGAGGGGTCCGCGGCGACGGCGTCGGCCAGCCGGTCGCTGCCCACGAGCGTCACGTACGAGCGGGCCCGCTGCTGCGAGAACAGCCCGCCCTGGTACGCGTCGGTGACGCCGGTGCTCGGCGTGCTCACGAAGAACGTGACGCCGGCGGCGTACGCCGGGGCGGCCCTGGCCGTCACCACCACGGCGGCGACCAGCGCCAGGCACGCCGCGGCGGCCACCAGCCACCAGCGTTTGCGGACCGCGCTGACGTAGTCGCGCAGCTCCATACGCCATGACCTCCCGTAGCCGCTCGTTCGACTCAGCGTGACATCTCGGCCCGGGGTTTGGGGTGCGATACGGCTTTTACGCCGAAATAAGCGGGTAATTCGTGAAGAATCGTCGCGTGGACGATCACCGACCCGCGGGGCCCGGGGACTGGCCGACCGACCTCTTCGCCTGGACCGGCGGCCTTGCCGTCGCCGCCGCGCTCGCCCCCGACCGCCCCCCGCTCGCCGCCGCCGCGGGCACCGTGCTGCTGGCCGCGGCCCTGCACTCCGCCGTGGCGTGGCCGGTGCAGCTGTACCGGCGGCGCTACGAGTACGCGTCGGCGGCCGAGGTGCGCGCGCTGGTCGCCACCGTGGCGATCGCCTGCGGCCTGCTGGCCGCGCTCGCCCCGGCGCCGCGCTCCGTCCCGGCCCTCGGCGGCGTCGTGGCGCTGCCGGCCATGCTGGCGCTGCGCTGGGCCCGGCGGGCCCGGCGCCGGTCGACCCGCGCCGCGTCCCGGGTCCCGGTCCTCATCTACGGCGCCGGCGCGGCCGGCCACCGCCTGCTCGCCGCGATGCAGCGCGACCCGCACTGCGGCTACCGCGCGGCCGGCTTCCTCGACGACGACCCGCGCAAGCACCGGCTGCGCATCAGCGGCGTCTCGGTCCTGGGTGGCCGTCCCGCGCTGCGCACGGCGCTCACCGCATCGGACGCCGCCGGCGTCATCTTCGCCATCCGCAACACCGACGGCGCCCTGCTGCGAGCGCTCCGCTCCGAGATGTCCGATATCCCGGGCTATTTCGTGAAGGTACTGCCCTCGCTCGACGACTCGTTGGACCGCCCGGTGAACGTGGCCGAGGTGCGCGACGTGGAGCTGTCCGACCTGCTGGGCCGCCGCCAGATCGACACGGACCTGGCCGCGATCGGCGACTACCTGACCGGCCGGCGGGTCCTGGTGACCGGCGCCGGCGGCTCGATCGGCTCGGAGCTGTGCCGCCAGCTGCACCGCTTCGTCCCCGCCGAGCTCATGATGCTCGACCGCGACGAGTCGGCCCTGCACGCCGTGCAGCTGTCGATCCACGGCCGGGCCCTGCTCGACGACCCGTCGCTGATCCTGGCCGACCTGCGCGACGCCGCGACCATGCACGCCGTCTTCGCCGCCCGCCGCCCGGAGGTCGTCTTCCACGCCGCCGCGCTCAAGCACCTGACGCTGCTCGAGCGCCACCCGGCGGAGGCCCTGCAGACCAACGTGCTGGGCACCCTGAACGTGCTGGAGGCGGCCGCCGCCACCGGCGTGGCGAGGCTCGTCAACATCTCGACCGACAAGGCGGCCAACCCGGCCAGCGTGCTCGGCTACTCGAAGCGGATCACCGAACGCCTGACCGCCCACCACGGCTACCTCAACGTCCGCTTCGGCAACGTCCTGGGCAGCCGCGGCTCGGTGGTCACCGCCTTCCGCGCCCAGATCGCCGCCGGCGGCCCGGTCACCGTGACCGACCCGGAGGTCACGAGGTACTTCATGACCATCCCGGAGGCCGTCCAGCTGGTCATCCAGGCGGCGGCCCTCGGCACCGGCGGCGAGGCCCTGGTGCTCGACATGGGCACCCCGGTCCGCATCGCCGACCTGGCCCGCCAGCTCATCGCCGACGCCCCAGTCGAGATCGTCTACACGGGCCTGCGTCCCGGCGAGAAGCGGCACGAGGAGCTCTTCGCCCCCGGCGAGTCCGACGAGCGCCCGCTGCACCCGCTGATCTCCCACGTGGCGGTACCGCCCCTGGATCCCGAGCTGGCCCGCGCCCTGACGCGCTCGGCAGACCCAGCGGCCCTGTCACGCTCGGCGGACCCGGCTGCCCTGTCACGCTCGGCGGACCCAGCGGCCCTGCCGCGCTCGGCGGACCCGGCCGCTCTGATCGGCGCGATGGCCGATCTTTGCGTCGTGCCCGCCGTGGCTATCGGCTCGCCGACGCTATCTGCCGCTCGTACCAGCTGACCGTCGCGGCCAGCCCCTCGTCCAGCGGCACCGGCCCGTGGCCGGGGAAGAGCTCCCGCAGCCGCCGCGAGTCCGCCTGCGAGTCCCGCACGTCGCCCGGCCGCGCCGGGTCGAAGACCACCTCGACCGGCCGATCGACCAGCCCCCGGATCTTGTCCACGAGCTCCAGCAGCGAGGTCCGGGTCCCGAACGCGAGATTCACCGGAGTGGCACTGGTGACCCGACGCACCGCGGCGTCGGCCAGCAGGCGCACGACCGAACCGACGTACGTGAAGTCCCGGGTCTGCCGCCCGTCCCCGTGCACGTGCACGGGCAGCCCCCGAAGCGCCGCGTCGGCGAACGTGGGGATCACCGCCGCGTAGGCATGCCCGACCGACTGCAACGGCCCGTACACGTTGAAGAACCGCAGGGCCAGCACCGGCAGCCCGTACGTGGCACCGTAGGCCAGCACCGAGGACTCCGCGGCCAGCTTGCTCGCCGCGTAGGGGCTCTGCGGCCGGGCGGGCAGCTCCTCGTGCTTGGGCAGCACCCGGGTGGGCCCGTACACGGACGAGGAGGACGCCGCGATGATCGGCGTGTTCCCGGCCCGGCAGGCCTCGAGGACATGCATGGTCCCGTTGGCGTTGACGAGGTGGCTGCGCAGCGGGTCGGCCACGGACCGGGGCACGCTGGGCCGGGCCGCGAGGTGGACGACCACGTCGGCCTCCCCCACGGCCGCGTCGATCGCGGGCCGATCGAGGATGCTGCCGACGACGAGCCGGGCCTCGATCCCGTCGAGATTGCGCTCGCTGCCGGTGCTGAGATCGTCGAACGCGACGACCTCGCTGACCGACGGGTGCGCCGCCAGCTCCCGGCAGAGATTGCCGCCGATGAAACCCGCCCCGCCCGTAACCAGAACTCTCATCGTCCCAGTGCAACGCCCGAGACCCGGATAGGTTTCGCTAATCGGACTTTTAGCCCCTAATGGCCCGAAAATCCCGGCCACAGGGCCAGAAAATCGGAGCCGGAACGCGGGCCCCCGCCTCCCGGAGGAGGCCCGCTCTTGCGCCGGATGACCGTCTACAGTGGACGGTTCAGATGGCGGCCAGCCGGGGCAGCACCTTCTCGCCCAGTTCGGTGACGAAGGCGACCGGGTCCCGGTCGGGCATGGTCTGGACCTCGGTGATGCCCAGCGCCGCGAGGGCCTCGACGTAGCCGAGCCAGCCGTCGACATCGTCGAGGACGGGACGTACCGCCACCGCGGTCTTGATGATCGAGTCGTAGTCGCGGCCCTCGGCGTCGCAGTGCTCGCGCAGGATGTCGAGCTTGCGCGCGATGTCCTCCGGCGAAGTGGCGAAGAGGTTGCAGGCGTCGGCGTACTTGGCCACCAGGCGAAGCGTCTTCTTCTCCCCGCCGCCCCCGATCATGATCATCGGGTGCGGCGCGCTGATCGGGGCCGGCACGTTCAGCGTCTCGGTCAGCTTGTAGTGCTCGCCGTCGAACTCGCCGACCTTGCCGCTCCACATCCGCTGGCAGATTTGCAGCGTCTCCTCGAGCCGCTCGAAGCGCTCGGCCATCGGGACGACCGGCACGCCGAGGCCGCGCTGCTCGCGCTCGTACCACGACGCGCCGATGCCCAGCCGGGCGCGGCCGCCGGAGAGGACGTCGAGCGTGGTGACGATCTTCGCCAGGAGGCCCGGGTGGCGGTACATCACGCCCGTCACCAGCAGCCCCAGCGACATTTTCGAGGTCAGGGCGGCGACGTAGCCCAGCGTGGTGTAGCCCTCAAGCATCGGCTCGTCGGCCGGCGCGCTCCCCTCCATCTGGAAGTAGTGATCCATAACCGTGAACGCGGAAACCCCGGACTGCTCGGCAATCAGGGCGGTCTCGCGCAGGGTCGGTGCGATCGCCGCCGGCTCGGGCGTCGGCTTGGCGAAGTTCCAGTAGTGCAGACCCAGCTTCATGGGCCCATTCTTACGCGTAACCGGAGGCGCCACCGGTGAAATTTCAGGGGGCGCCCGGACGGCCACACGCGTAGCTCCCCCAGGGTAGTGCCCGCCGCCCCCGGCGCCTGTCATCCGGATGGCGACGGGTTGGCGCCCCCGTTGCCCGACAACGCTTCTGCACCCCGGCGGCTACCTTGAGTTGACCAGCCCGGCAACGGGCTGACGGGAAGGCAGTGATCCGCCGGGCGTCCTCTTGGTCGCCGAATCGGCCCGGCGGGGAGCCAGTGGCGAAACCGGCCCCGGACAACTGTGTGTTCCAAGGGGAGATTCCGGTGCGCTCGTTCTGACGCTCGCGTTTTTTCTCCGCCATCTCCGCCCCCGCGTGTCCCGCGGTGGCTTCGCCCTGCCCTGCGCTCGAGGAGTCTGCGTGCACAAGAAGGTCGTCATCGGCGTGACCGCCGGCGTCGCCGCGGTGGCGCTGGCCCTCGGCGCCGGCTTCGGCGTGGCGCACCGCGGCGCCCCCGCACCCGAGGCGCCGGCCGCGGAGAGCCGGCCCGCGAGGAACGGCGAGATGCCGGCGCCGCCCGCGCCGCCGCAGCTGCGGCCGTCCGAGCGCGTCGTCGTCAGCAAGTAGCACCAAGTCCGCCACGCCAGATTCGGGAGAGCTCGTGTTCCAGTCCAAGAAGCAGAAGATCGCCGCCATCGGCGCGACCGCCGCGGCCGTCCTCATCGGCGTCGGCGCCACCGCCTACGGCGCGGTGCCGGACTCCGGCACGGGCGTGATCACCGGGTGCCGCAACACCGGCACCGGTGCGCTTCGCGTCATCGACTACCAGGGCGGCCAGCGCTGTAAGAGCGGCGAGCAGAAGATCACGTGGAACAACCAGGGGCCGAAGGGCGCGACCGGGGCCACCGGCGCGACCGGCGCCCAGGGTCCGTACGGTCCGCAGGGCCAGACCGGCCCGCAGGGTGCGAAGGGCGACAAGGGCGCGACCGGCGCCACCGGCGCGACGGGTGCCACCGGCGCCCAGGGCGCGAAGGGTGCGACCGGCGCGACTGGCGCCACTGGGGCTACGGGTGCTACGGGTGCCACCGGCGCTCAGGGGCCGAAGGGCGACACCGGCGCGGCGGGTGCCGCCGGGGCCGCCGGCGCGAAGGGCGACAAGGGTGACACCGGCGCGACCGGCGCCCAGGGGGCCGCTGGCGCGCAAGGCGAAAAGGGCGACACCGGCGCGGCCGGCGCACAGGGCGCGAAGGGCGACACCGGCGCACAGGGCGCGACAGGCGCGCAAGGCGAAAAGGGTGACACGGGCGCGACCGGCGCACAGGGTGACAAGGGCGAAAAGGGCGACACCGGCGCGACCGGCGCACAGGGGGCCGCTGGCGCGCAAGGCGAGAAGGGCGACACCGGCACCGCCGGCGCGCAGGGCGAAAAGGGCGACACCGGCGCCGCTGGTGCGCAGGGTGAGAAGGGCGACAAGGGCGACCAGGGCGAGCAGGGCATCCAGGGCATCCCCGGCGTCAACGGCAAGGACGGCGCCCCCGGCCCGCAGGGCGAGAAGGGCGACAAGGGCGACACCGGCGCCCAGGGCGACAGGGGCGAGAAGGGCGACACCGGCGCCCAGGGCCTGCCCGGCATACCCGGCGCCAGCGCGTACGACATCGCCAAGGCCGCCGACCCCACCATCGGCACCGTGGACGAGTGGCTGCAGTCGCTGGTCGGCCACGGCACCGACGGCAAGGACGCGTACCAGATGGCCCTCGACTCCGGCCTCTTCACCGGCACCCCGGAGCAGTGGCTCGCCTCCCTCAAGGGCGACAAGGGCGATAAGGGCGACGCCGGTACGACCGGTGCCGCCGGCGCCACGGGCGAGGCCGGCGCCACGGGCAAGGACGGCACGGCCGGCAAGGACGGCGTCGCCGGCAAGGACGGCGCGAACGGCACCAACGGCAGCTCCATGCTGACCGGCGCCGGCGCCCCGGCCGCCGCGCTGGGCGTCGTGGGCGACGTCTACCTGAACGCGACGGACTTCACGCTGTACAAGAAGACCGACGCCACGACCTGGTCGGTCATCGGCAACATCAAGGGTGCCGCCGGCGCCCAGGGCCCGAAGGGCGACACCGGCGCGTCCGGCGCCCAGGGCCCGGCAGGCGACGGCCTGACCAAGGCGACCAGCACGCCGGTCGTGCTGAGCAACTCCAGCGCGCAGACCATCACGATGACCTGCGCCGCGGGCACCACCGCGGTCGGTGGCGGCGTCTCGGCCGGCGCGACGCTCTCGCAGTCCTACGCGTCGAGCACGGACCAGACCACCCGCACCTGGATCGTCAAGTTCAGCCGCACCGCGGGCTCCGGCTCCGTCACCGTCACGCCGTACGTCTACTGCGCCGGCTGACCCGAAGTACCACCGAGGGCCCCGGCTCCCAACACGGAGCCGGGGCGCTTTTCCCCAGAGAGTGGCTGAGAGAGAGGCGAGGCACGCGGTGCGCACATCGGTGAAACTGATGGGGTCGGTCGTGGCCGGCACCATCGCCGTGAGCGGGCTCGGGACGGTGGCGCACGCCGCGGTCCCGGCGGTCACGGCGGTCACCCCGAAGAACAACTCGACCGGCGTAACGGTCGGCGTCCACCCGACGATCACGTTCAACGATCCCACCGACCCGGCGTCGCTGCGGTACTCGTTCGTCAAGACCAGCGGCGGCGCGGCCGTGGCGGCGTACTACACCTACGACGCGCCCACCCACACGTTCACCTTCGTCCCGCGCTCGGCGCTGGCCGACTCCACGCGGTACACCATCACGGTCAAGGTGAAGAGCACCTCGGGAGTCCTGAGCGACCAGTACGTCTGGGCCTTCACCACCGGCGTGGGCGACCGGACGGCGCCGAGCGCGCCCGGCGCCCCGAGCGTCACGGACGTCACCACCACCGGGGCCACGGTCAGCTGGGGCGCGGCGACGGACAACGTCAGGGTCACCGGCTACCAGCTCTTCGACGGCGCCGGCACCACGCCGATCGCCACACTGACCGGCAACCCGCCGGCCACCACGACCACGCTGTCGGGCCTCGCGCCGTCGACCGCGCACTCGATCACCGTGAAGGCCCTCGACGCCGCCGGCAACGCCTCGCCGGCCAGCGCCGCGGCGCAGTTCACGACGCTCACGCCGCCGCCCCCACCGGACGTGACCGCGCCGAGCGCGCCGGGCGCCCCGGTGGCCGGCCAGGTCACCGCGACCAGCGTGGCCCTCTCCTGGGCGGCGTCCACCGACGACCGGGGTGTGGTGTCGTACCGCGTGAGCGGCGGCCCTGCCCCGCTGAGCGTCACGGCCACCAGCGCCACCGTCACCGGGCTGACCGCGCGCACGCAGTACACGTTCACCGTCGAGGCGCTCGACGCCGCCGGGAACGTCTCGGCCGCCTCCCCGGCGACCGTCGTCACCACCCCGGCCGCTCCGCTGGTCAACGCCCGCAGCGGGGCCGGCATTCCGGGCTCGACCGGCAAGACGCTGGTCCTCTACGACACCACCGGGCCGTACGGCTTCCTCGGCGAGCAGTACGCCATCGCCACCGCCAACCTCGCCTCGCACTTCGGCGCCTGGACGGCCCAGCCCGTCGTGGACTACGCCGCCGGCGAGCTGGCCGACTACCAGGCCGTCATCTACATGGGCTCCACGTACGACGAGCCGGTCCCGGCCGCGTTCCTCGACGACGTCACCGCCACCACCAAGCCGGTGATCTGGGCCTACGACAACATCTGGCAGCTCACCGCCCGCGACCCGAACTTCGCCGCGAACCGGGGCTTCACCTGGACGCAGTTCGACGTGTCGGCCGTGAACAAGGTGAACTACGCGGGCAGGACCTTCACCCGCGACCCGCAGAACCTCGCCGGCATCATGGGCACGACGATCAGCGACGCCGGCAAGGCGACCGCGATCGGCGACGCCGTGCGCGCCGACGGATCGGCGCTGTCCTGGGGCGTGCGCTCGGGCAACTTCACCTACCTCGGCGAGATCCCCTACGCCTACATCAGCACCGACGACCGGTACGTGGCCTTCGCCAACCTGCTCGAGGAGACCCTCGCGCCGCAGACCGTCGAGCGCCACCGCGCGCTGGTGCGCATCGAGGACGTCGGGCCCGACGCCGACCCGGCCGAGCTCAACGCCATCACGACGTACCTGTCCAGCAAGAACGTCCCGTTCTCGGTGGCCGTCTACCCGGTCTACGTCGACGCCAAGGGGGCCCTCAACAACGGGGTGCCGCAGACCTACTCGCTGGCCGACCGGCCGCAGGTGGTGGCCGCGCTCAAGAACATGCAGGCCCACGGCGGCACGCTGCTGATGCACGGGTACACCCACCAGTACGCGGCCAAGGACAACCCGTACAACGGCGTCAGCGCCGACGACTTCGAGTTCTACCAGGCGCACGTCGACCCGGTGACCGACAACGTCGTCTACGACGGCCCGGTGGCCGAGGACTCGCAGGCCTGGGCCCAGCAGCGCATCGACGCGAGCTTCGCCGCCTTCGCCGCGGCCGGCCTGGGCCGGCCGACGACCTTCGAGTTCCCGCACTACGCCGGCTCCGACGCGGCCAACCGGGCGGTCGCGGCGACCTTCGCCACCCGCTACGACCGGGGCCTGTACCCGGTGGGCGCGCTGCGCGGCGGCACGCTGGACAACTCGCGGATCATCGGGCAGTTCTTCCCGTACGCGGTGCGCGACATCTACGGGGTGCTGACCTACCCGGAGAACCTCGGCAACATCGAGCTCGAGCCGTACAACAACCACCCGGCCCACCTGCCGGCCGACCTCATCGCCTCGGCCCGGCTCAACAGGGTGGTCAAGGACGGCGTGGCCAGCTTCTTCTTCCACCCGTACGTCGACGTGAGCTACCTGAAGACGACGGTGGAGGGCGTGCAGGCCGCGGGTTACACCTTCGTCGCCGCCTCATCCATGTAGCACGGAGACATCCGACGATGTCCGGCTCCGCACGCAGCGGGGCCGGACATCGTCGTGTGCGAGCTGTCCCCTCGACGGGGCTCCCGTCGGCGCCGTTTCGGCTGACAGAGATGCACCCTTTTTGCACCTAGCCTGGATTTGTACCGATCCAGCCGATGCGAAGCGG
Source organism: Dactylosporangium sp. NPDC051485 (assembly GCF_040682015.1). Classification (NCBI taxonomy): domain Bacteria; kingdom Bacillati; phylum Actinomycetota; class Actinomycetes; order Micromonosporales; family Micromonosporaceae; genus Dactylosporangium; species Dactylosporangium sp. NPDC051485. The sequence continues at coordinate 28,499 of NZ_JBFAZW010000102.1, read as the reverse complement.
GGACAGCCAGTGGCCACGATCATCGACAAGCCCGAGAACCCGGTCGAGCACCCGGCCGGGGCCGACCGGCCCGCCGCCGCCCCCCGCAAGCCCGGCCGCGCGCGGCTCGCCGTCGGCGCCGTCGCACTGGCCGCGGTCGCCGGGCTGGCTGGCTGGCAGGCGCCGCACGCCGTCGACGCGCTGAGCAAGCCGAAGTACCTCGGGGAGAGCGCCGACAAGGTGGCGACGGCCCTGGGCTGCAGCGGCTACACCCGGGCGGCCAAGCACGACAACGCCGTGTACCAGTACCGCGACCAGGGCACCTGCACCATCGACGGCACCGTCGTCACCATCACCACCTTCGACACGGTGGCCGACGGGCACACGTTCGAGGCGGTCATGCAGGCGGTCATCCCGGTGCTGCACCCGACCTGGTCCGGGGCCTCCTACGCGGCGGGGGACGGCTGGAACGTGGCCGACGCGCGCAACCTGACCCCCGAGATCGCCACGCTGGCCGTGCAGCGCCTCGGCATGGGCGCTACGCACGTCATCCCGGCCGGCGTGTCCTCGTAGCGCCGTTTACCCAAAACGCCGGGCGCTCCGCGCCGTGACATTTCCGACTTATCACCTGTCAGGGTGCAAGTCCGGTAAGTCGCGGTGCGGAGCGCCCGTCGTCTGGCTTTCGGGCTGGCCAGGCGGGAATCGCCCCCGGGGCTGTGTACAGGCGTACATAGGCAGTGTACGTTTGTACACATGATGGAGAAGTCGATGCGGCGGCGCATGCTCGACGGCGAGCTCTACATCGCCGACGAGGAGATCACGGGCGACTACCTGCGCGCGCAGAACCTGACGCGCCGCATCAACGCCCTGCCGGCCGGGGACCGGGCCGCGAAGCGGGACCTGCTCGAAGAGCTGCTCGGCGCGATCGGCGAGGACACCGAGATCCGCACGCCGATGCAGTTCGACTACGGGTACCAGACCTTCGTCGGCGACCGGACGTTCGTCAACTTCGGGCTGGTCTGCCTCGACGTCGCGCGGGTGACGATCGGCGACGACGTGCAGATCGCCAGCAACGTGCAGCTGCTCACCGCGTGGCACCCGGTCGACCCGCAGCAGCGGCGGGACAAGTGGGAGGCCGGCTCCCCCATCACCATCGGCGACAACGTCTGGCTCGGCGGCGGGGTCATCGTCTGCCCCGGCGTGACGATCGGGGACAACACCGTGGTCGGCGCGGGGGCGGTCGTAGTCAAGGACCTGCCGGCCAACGTCGTCGCCGTCGGCAACCCGGCCCGGGTCATCCGGGAGATCTGATGACGACCCGCCGGCACGACCCCGACCGCAAGGACCGCATCATCGACGCGGCCATCGAGGTCATTGCCGAGCACGGGGTCGCCGGCACCACCCACCGGCTCATCGCCGCGGCCGCGGACGTGCCGCTGGGCTCGCTGACGTACTACTTCACCGGCCTGGAGGACCTGCGCGCGCAGGCGTTCCTGCGCCACGCGCGGCGCATGTCGGTCATCTACGAGGCCTCCTTCGAGGGCGTGACCTGCCGCGAGCAGCTCATCGACGCGGTCACCGACCTCATCGACGGCGACGCCGGGGCGAGCGGGCCGGACTGGGCCGTCGCCTACGAGCTGTACCTCGCCGCCCTGCGCGAGCCGGCCCTGCGCGAGATCACCGAGACCTGGATGCGCACCAGCCGGGCCGCGCTCGAGCGGTTCGTCGACCCGACCACGGCCCGGGGCATCGACGCCCTGATCGAGGGCCTGGTCATGCACAAGACCCTGTCGACCGGACCGGTGTCCCGCCAGGACATCAGGACGGTCGTCGAACGAGTGATCGGAACAGCCACCACATGACCGTGACCGCCCCCGCCGCCTCCCCCGTCGAGTTCCGTGCCGCCACCCGGGCCACGTACGCCGTCTTCATCTGGGCCGGCGTCGCCATGTCCAGCTGGGCGAGCCGCATCCCGCAGATCCGCGACGACCTCCACCTCACCCCGTCCCGCCTCGGCCTGGTGCTGCTGGCCATCGCCTGCGGCTCGCTGGTCTCGCTCGTCGCCTCCGGGCACATCGTGAGCCGCTTCGGCTCCCGCCGGACCGTCGCGGCGATGGCCGGCCTGCTGGCCCTTTCCCTGCTCGGGGCCGTCATCGGGTACCACTTCGGGGTCGCGCCGCTGGTGGTGGGCCTCGCCGCGCTCGGCTTCGCCAACGGGGCGTGGGACGTGGCCATGAACGTCCAGGGCGCGGTGGTGGAGCGCGGGCTGGGCCGCTCGATCATGTCCCGCTTCCACGCCGGGTTCAGCGTCGGTACCGTGGCCGGCGCCCTGCTCGGCGCGGCAATGGTCGCGCTGCACGTTCCCGTGTCGCTGCACCTGGGCGTGATGGCCGTCGTCATCGGGGTCGGCGCCATCTTCGCGGCGCGCGGCTTCGCGCCCGACGGCGCGTCCGAGGAGGCCGCCTCCGGCGGCGGGCTGCGGCACACGCTGCGCTTCTGGCGCGAGCCGCGCACCCTGCTGATCGGGGTGTTCACGCTGGCCTTCGCGTTCGCCGAGGGCACCGGCATCGACTGGATCAACGTGTCGATGATCGACAGCTACCACGTGCCCGCCGCCGTGGGCACGCTCGCGTTCGCGCTCTACCTGGCCGCGATGACCGTCGGGCGCTGGTTCGGGCCCAACCTGCTCGACCGCTACGGCCGGGTGGCCGTGGTCCGCGCGATCGCCGTGATTGGCCTGGCCGGCCTGCTGCTGTTCATCTTCGGGCAGGTGACCGCGGTCGCCTTCGCCGGGGCGCTGCTGTGGGGCCTCGGCGCGTCGCTGGGCTTCCCGGTCGGCATGAGCGCGGCCTCCGACGACCCGAAGGTGGCCGCGCCGCGCGTCAGCGTCGTGGCCTCGATCGGCTACTGCGCCTTCCTGGGCGGGCCGCCCCTGATCGGCTTCCTCGGCGACCACGTGACGATCATCCGCGGCCTGATCCCCGTGGCGGTTCTGCTCGCCCTGGCCTTCGCCGTCGCCGGTGCGGTCCGTCCGCCACGGGAAGGCTCTTGACACGGCGGAGCCGGCAGGGAGGCCCCCAGGGCCGACCGGTCTCGCCCAGTCTGGCTCGATGAGGCTTCGCTCTGATCGACCCAGACCAGGCGTGACGGGAGCAACGGCCTGTTCGTGACGCGAACCTGAGCCAAGAGGCTCTTATGCGTCCGCCAACTCGGCCGGAGCCGGCCGGTTCCGCAGTGCCCACGCCACGACGCCGGGCATCGCGGAGCCGGCCAGCGCCAACACCGCGCCGAGCAGCAGCCAGCCCGGCCAGCCCCAGCTCACGGCCAGCGTGGTGACCACGAACGGGGCGAGCATCTGCCCGAGCTGCATGCCGATCGCGTACGCCCCCTGGTACTGCCCGTGCGCATGCGCCGGCGCGAGCCCGAACGAGATCCCCCACCCCGACGCCGCGTGCCACAGCTCGGCCCCGACATGGGTCAGCGCGCCGGCCACCAGCAGGGCTATGGTGACCGCGTGGTGCGCCTGGCCGGACAGCGCGTAGAGGCCGCAGGCGACGAGCAGCGCGAGCCCCGCCCGGCGGGCCGCCCGCGCGGCGCCCGTCGGCTCGTCGGTGCCGCGCGCCGCCCGGACCTGCAGCAGCACCACGGCCGTGGTGTTGGTCAGGAACAGCACGGCGATCAGCCAGTGCGGCGCGTCGGTGCGGTGCGCGATCCACAGCGGCAGCGCCACCTCGAACATCCCGAAGTGGGTCGACAGCAGCCCGTCGAGCGCGACGAACGCGAGGAACGGCTTGTCCCGCAGCGCGATCAGGCGGGGGCCGTCCGAGCGGCGGGGCGAGGGCGGCACCGGGTCGAGGCGGCTCAGCAGCACCGCGGCGCACAGGTAGGTGACGGCGTCGCCCAGGATGAGCGCGAAGTAGGCCGGGCGGGTGTCCAGGGCGAGCCCGACGCCGGCCAGCGCCGCGCCGGCCGCGATGCCGAGGTTGGTGACCGAGCGCAGGTAGGCCCGGGTGTGCACGCGCCGGTCGGCCGGCACCACGCCGGCGATCACCGCGCCCTTGGCCCCGCGCTGGGCCGCGTCGGCGATCGCCAACGGCACCGCCACCAGCAGGTACGTCCACACCGACCCGACCAGCGTCAGCGCGGCGGTGCCGAGGGCCTGCGCGACCAGCCCGGCCACGAGGACCCCGCGGGCGCCGGCGCGGTCGGCGACGTACCCCATCGGGGCGCTCGCCACCATGCAGACCAGCGCCGCGACGCTCAGCGCCAGGCCGGCCTGCGCGACCGAGAGCCCGGCGATCCGGGTCAGGTAGAGCGCGCTCGAGGCCATCGACAGCCCGAGCCCCAGCGTGTTGACGAGCTGCGCGACCACGAGCAGGCGTAGCGGGCCGGTCGGGAGTGCCATGGCCCGAACATAACAAGACGTACGTACGGTTTGCTACCCCTATTCAGGGTTCTGGCGCCTTGCACTCAGCCGTGCCGCAGACCCGGGGCTGCGCCGGCACGGCGAACCAGAAGTGACACGCGGTCTAATACACGTGTGACCCACGTCGAGATCTACACGGACGGCGCCTGCAGCGGAAACCCTGGACCGGGCGGCTGGGGCGCCGTCCTGCGCTACGGCACCGTGGAGAAGGAGCTGTTCGGCGGCGAGGCCACCCCGACCACGAACAACCGGATGGAGCTCACGGCGCCGATCCGGGCGCTCGAGAGCCTCAACAGGCCCGTGGTCGTGCACCTGTACACCGACAGCTCCTACGTCCGCAACGGCATCACCGCATGGGTGGCCCGCTGGAAGCGCAACGGCTGGCAGACCGCCGGCAAGCAGCCGGTGAAGAACGTCGACCTGTGGCAGGAGCTCGACGCACTCGTGGCGCAACACACCGTCGAGTGGCACTGGGTCAAGGGCCACAGCGGCCACCCGGAGAACGAGCGGGCCGACCGGCTGGCCGCGCGCGGCCTGCAGGAGGCCCGGCGGCAACGGTGACATTCGCCCCGGGCGATGCCTGAGACCTGATCCCGGCACCGGCGCCCACGCGGCGCCCTGGCCCTGATCTGGGTGGCCGCGCGCCGCTTCCCCACCCAACTCCAGCATCCACCGTTCGGCTGATCGAGAGATGTCCGAAAGTACTGTCGCCCGCCAAAGCCGAGGCTCGCGTCTACCAAGGCGCAAGGGAATTGCACAGCCGGCCGGCGCCAGTTCCTTCCCGCATCTCCCACCACACCGAATGGAGTCCCACCATGCGCAAGTCCTCGGTCCGCCGGCCCTTCCTCGCCGCCACCGCACTGCTCTCCGGCTCGTCCCTGCTGATGCATCGACACCCGCACCGGCGGCGTCGTCAACCTCCCGGTCAACGGCCCGATCAGCGCCATCGCATTCCAGCCGAACGGGGAGATCCTCGTCCGCACCCCCGGCAAGCTCACCCTGCTCAACGCCGACCGCACCGTCAAGGCCACGGTCAACGAGCCCGCCGACTCGACAAGGCCAGACTGCTCGCCTACGTCGCGAACTGACGCGCTAAGCCAGCGAGCGCACGAAGCGGCCCATCCGCTCGAGGGCCTCGTCCAGCAGCGGCAGTGCGGTGGCGTAGCTGCAGCGGACGTGGCCCTCGCCGGAGGGGCCGAAGACGCTGCCCGGGACGACGGCGACCTGCTCGGCCGCGAGCAGCCGCTCGGCGAACGTCTCGGAGTCCAGGCCGGTCGAGCGGACCGACGGGAAGGCGTAGAAGGCGCCCTGGGGCTCCTCGCACTCCAGGCCGATGTCGTTGAGGCCCTTGACGAAGAGGCGGCGCCGGCGGTCGTAGCCGGCGATCATCTCGGCCACCCGGGGCTCGCCGGAGCGCAGGCCCTCCAGGGCGGCGGCCTGGGAGACGTGCGGCGCGCAGAGCATCGTGTACTGGTGGATGCGCCCCGCCAGCTCCAGCACCGCCGCCGGGGCGCAGATGTAGCCGACCCGCCAGCCCGTCATCGCGTGGGCCTTGGAAAAGCCGCCGAGCAGGACCGTGCGGTCGCGGGCCCCGGGCAGGGCGCTCACGCAGGTGTGCGGGGCGTCGTAGCTGAGGCGCTCGTAGATCTCGTCGGAGACGAGGTAGAGGTCGTGCCGGACCGCCACGTCCACCAGCGCGGCGAGCAGCTCCCGCGACTGGATGGCCCCGGTCGGGTTGGAGGGCGAGGAGACCAGCACCGCCTTGGTGCGCGGGGTGATCGCCCGCTCGATCTCCTCGACCAGCAGCTGGAAGGTCGGGGAGGAGGGGACGTAGACGGGGGTGCCGCCGGCGAAGGTGACGCACGGGCCGTAGGCGACGTAACACGGCTCCGGGATGATCACCTCGTCGCCGGGGGCCAGCAGGGTGCGCATGACCAGGTCGAGGCCCTGGGAGACGCCCGAGGTGATCAGGCACTCGGCGACGGGGTCGAAGCTCACGGAGTACCGCCGCGAAAGGTCCTCGACGATCGCCTCGCGCAGCTCCAGGAGCCCGGCGTTGGAGGTGTAGGTCGTGTAGCCCTGCTCAAGGGCGTAGATGCCGGCCTCGCGCACGTGCCAGGGGGTGACGTAGTCCGGCTCGCCGACACCGAGCGAGATGACGTTGTCCAGGGTGGCGGCGATGTCGAAGAAGCGCCGGATGCCCGACGGCGGGCAGGCCGCGACGACCGGGTTGAGCGGCTTCACGGCGTGACCGGGAGGCGTCGGTCGACCTCGGCGGTCGCGTACAGCTCGTCGTCGTCCTTGTAGGTCTTCATCACGAAGTGCGTGGCGGTGGCGGTCACCCGCTCGATCGTGGAGAGCTTCTGGGCGACGAATTCGGCGATGTCGTGCATGCTGCGGCCGGTGACCACGCAGCGCAGATCCTGGGCGCCGGAGACCAGGTACACCGAGCGCACCTCGGGGAAGCGGGAGATCCGCAGGGCCACGTCGTCGAAGCCGAGGCCGCGGGCCGGCATGACGGCCACGTCGATGAACGCGGTGATCAGCTGCTCGCCGCTGAGTTCGCGCAGCCGGTCGGCGTCGACCACGGCCTTGTAGCGGCGGATGACGCCCTGCTGTTCCCACTCGGCGATCTGCGCGCGGACCTCTTCGGCGGGGATCCCGGTCAGCGCCGAGATCCGCTCCGGCGTCGCGTGGGCGTCACCCCGGAGGATCTCCATGATCTCCAACACCGGGCAAGCTTACTGTCCGTGGCACCGAGCGCTCCAGTTACTATTCGCCGATGGACCCAGTCTCGGTCGCCGAGGTGGCGTCGATCGTCGGCGGAGCCGTGCACTTCCCGCGGGAAGAGCGCGAGGTCGGCAGTGTCGCGATCCACTCGGACCGGTTGCAGGCCGACAGTCTCTTCTTCGCACTCCAGGGCGCTACGGACGGTCACCGGTTCGTGGCCCGGGCGCTCGCCAACGGGGCCATCGCGGCCGTCGTCGCCGCCGACCGGCTGGACGAGCTGCCCCACGACGCCGGGCCGCTGATCGCCGTGGCCGACCCGCTGGCCGCGCTGCAGGAGATGGCGGTGTGGTGGCGGCGGCAGCTGACCGCGACGACGTTCGTGGCGGTGGTCGGCAGCAACGGCAAGACCCTGACCAAGGACGCGCTCGTCGGGCTGCTGCCCAGCCACGCCACCTACGCCAGCCCCGGCAGCTACAACAGCCAGCTCGGGGTGGCCCTGTCGGTGCTGCAGTGCCCGGCCGACGTGCCGGTCGCGGTGATCGAGGCGGCCGCCACCGAGCCCGGTGAGATGGCCCGGCTGGCCCGGATCGTGGCCCCCGACGCGGTCGTGTTCACCAACCTCGGCTCCCGCAGCGTGCAGAGCTTCGGCAGCCGCGAGGAGCACGCCCGCGAGCTGCTCACGATGGCCGCCGGCCTGCCCGCCGACGGCTGGCTGCTGATGGGGGAGACCGATCCGGGGGTACGGCACCTGGCCGCGCGGATCACCAAGGCGCGCCTGCTGGCCGCGGGCGACGCGGCGCTGCCCCGGCTGACCCGGCTGCGCCACGTGGAGCGCTCGTCGCTGGTCCGCGCGACCCTGCCCGGCGGCGTCGAGGAGGACCTGCTGGTCGCCACCCCGTCGCCGGAGGTGCTCATCGACCTCGAGCTGGCGATGGGCGCGGCCACCCTGCTCGGCGAGGCGCCGGACGACCTGCTGGCCGCGGTGGCCGACTACACGCCGCCCTCGACCCGCATGCAGATGTGGCGCCGCCCGGACGGCGCGACCGTCGTCGGCGAGCTGGCCAACACCGACCCGCTGGCCCTGTCCAGCGCGCTGCGCACGGCCCGCTCGCTGATGGGCGCCCACGGCCGCACCCTGATGATCATCGGCGACCCGCTGACGGGCCTGACCGGCGAGGCGGCCGAGGCGATGGCCCGCTGCCTGCGGGCCGAGAACGTGGAGCTGGTCTGCGGCCTGACCGCCGAGGCGCACGGGCTGATCGAGGCGGCGCTGACCGGCGCGGAGGGCGGCGTGCCGGTGCACCGCTTCCCGGACGAGGACCGGATGCGCGCGTTCGTCGCCACCGAGCTGCGCCCGGACGACGTGGCCCTGGTCCACGTACCGCGCGACACCATGGTCACCGACTCCTGGATGCACCTGGTGGAGACGGCCGCCGCCACCCGCCTCTACGTCGACCTCGCCGCGGTGAAGAGCAACGTCGCCGCGTTCCGCAAGCTGGTCGGCCCGCACACCAAGCTCATGGGCGTGGTCAAGGCCGAGGCGTACGGCACCAACCCGGTCACCGTCGCCCACACCCTGCGCGAGGCCGGCGTCGACTGGCTCGGCGTCGCCACCGCCGACGAGGGCATCGCGCTGCGCCGGGCCGGGGTGCAGATGCCGATCCTGGTCTTCCTGGCCGTGCCGGGCGACCTGGAGCGCCTGGTGCGCCATCGGCTCACGCCGTCGGTGTACTCCACGGAGATGTACGACGCCGCCTGCCGGGTCGCCGCCGGCAGCGGCCGCCGCCTGGACGTGCACCTCGAGGTGGACTCCGGCATGCACCGCAGCGGCTTCTACCCGGAGGCGGCGATCGAGCTGCTGGGCAAGCTGCGCGGCCACGAGCACCTGCGGCTCGCCGGCCTGATGAGCCACCTGGGCTGCCCGGACGACCCGGCCGAGGACGACCTGACGCGCGAGCAGCTCAAGCGCTTCGGCGCGGTCTGCGCGGCCGCCGCCGAGCTGGGTTTCGAGGATGTCGTACGGCACACCAGCGCCACGGCCGCCACGATCCGCTTCCCCGAGGCCCGCTACGACATGGTCCGCATCGGCCTGGGCCTCTACGGCCTGCAGCCCTCGACCGCGACGAGCAACCTCATGACCCTGACCCCGGGCGTCGGCCTGGTCAGCCGGATCGTCGAGATCCACGACATGACGCCGGGCGAGCGGGTCGGCTACGGCGGGCACTTCCGGGCCCAGTCGCCCGGCACCCGCGTCGCCCTCATCGCCGCCGGCTACTACGACGCCGTGCCGCGGGCCTTCCGCAAGGTCGGCTTCGTGCTGGTCAACGGCCGCCACTGCAAGATCGCCGGCACCATCTCGATGGACTCGATGGCCATCGAGATCACCGGCCAACCCGACGCCGAGGTGGGCTCCGACGTCCTGATCTTCGGGCAGTACGCCGGCTTCTCCTCCCCGATCGAGGAGGCCGCCGCCGCCATGGACACCGTCTCCCACGAACTACTGACCCAGGTCGGCCCGCGGGTTCAGCGCATCTTCACCCAGCACTGACGGCGGCGGGGGCCGCGCCGTCGGCCCACTCCGCCTTCAGCACCGCGGTGTAGCCCAGCCGCCGCCCGTCCGCCCACGACTCCTGCGCCAGCGCCCGCCCGGTGGCCGGGTCGACGACGAGCCGCTGCCGCCCGCCGCCGTAGGCGACCGCGACGCCGCCGCGGCCAAGGGCATCGGTGACGCGGCCGAGCGAATCGATGCCGGGCATCTGGGCGAGCATCCGGTAGGCCGCGGCCCGCACCGGTGCGGGCACTGGCAGCCGCATCACCAGGTCGGCCCCGGCGTTGAACAGGTACACGTCCTTCGGCTCGGGCGCGTCCTCGGGCCACCACCGCAGCAGGTGCGCCCGCAACCCCTCGGGCGTGGCCGGCAGGGCGGCCAGGGCCTCCGCCGACCGGGGCACCCCGCCCAGCAGGAAGTTGTTGTCGGCTGTGTGCCCATCCATGGCCCGCCGCGACCAGTCGCCCGCCTCGGCCCGCAGGAACGCGACCGATGGGTCGCCGGCCCGGGTGGCCAGCCACTGCTCGTCGGTCACCCGCCGGTCGCCCTCGGCGTGCTCGGCGCGGACCACCCAGTAGCGCCCGGCGTTCGGCCGGCCGGTGTCGACCTTGGCCGCGGCCACGAGCAGCAGGTCGGCGGCGTCGAGCTCCGCGCCGGGACTCGGCCGAGCGGCATCGGGGCTCCCCGTCGGCGCCTTGTCGAGCGCGACGGCGGCGGCGGTGACCGCGGCGACCGCGGCCAGCCCGGCCCCCGCCAGCACCAGCCGGCGCGCCGGACGGCGGGTGTGCTCCCGGGGTTGCCGCATGATGTCCGCGGGATCGCCCGGCGCCCGGCCGGGCGCGAGCCGGGCGGGCCGGGCCACGGTCAGCATCTTCATGGTGTCCTTCATCGGCTGTACTCCTGCCTGGTGGAAGTGGTCGACGCGGCGGCTGGAGGCCGGGCGCGCATGGCCTCCTCGAGCCGTTTGCGGGCCCGGTGGAGGCGCACGAAGTACGTGGCGGTGGAGCACCCGACGACCCGGGCCGCCTCGCGTGCCGCGAGTCCGTGCCAGGCCACCAGGGTGAGCAGCTCCCGGTCGTCTTCCCCGAGCCGGGCGAGCGCCGCGAGCACCGCGGCCTTGTCGGCCACCCCGTCGGCGATGTCCCCGTCGGCCTCCTCGACCCACGCCCTCAGCTCGGCGGCGACGGCGGCCTGGCGGACCTCGTCGCGGTAGCGCTCGCGAACCACGTTGCGCGCCACCCCGAGCAGCCACGGCAGCGCCGCCTCCGGCACCGCTCGCAGCCGCCGCCACGCCACGAGGAACGTGTCCCCCACGACGTCGTCGGCCAGCCCTCGCCCGGCCCGGCTCACCGCGTACGCATACACCTGCCGGTGATGCGCGTGGTAGAGGTCGGTGAACCGGCGCTCCTCATCGCTCTGCCCCGCCATACGCACTCCTTCGCGCTCTCGTCACGAGGTAATGCGGGCCGGCCCGCGATTCTTACGCCGGGCCGGCCGGGAACCAGCGGCCCGCGTCGGGGCGGCCGCCGGTCAGGGTGAGGGCCGGGCCGTCGTAGGTCAGCGGGGAGGTGACCACGTCCGGCGGCATGAAGAGCGGGGTGTCCAGGTCGATGTGGCGGAACAGGGCCGGGTCGGCGGCGGCGAGGCGGGCCGAGTACCACATGGACAGCGGGGTCTCGATCATGCCGCCGATCATGCAGGGGATGCCGGCGTCCTTCGCGGTGGCGATGACCTGTTCGGCGTCGAGGACGCCGCACTTCATCAGCTTCACGTTGATGGCCGCTACCCCCAGGTCGGCCACCCTCCGGGCGTCGTGCGGGGTGCGGACCGACTCGTCGGCGCAGATGGGGGCCTCTGCCGTCAGGGCCTGCAGGTCGGACAGGGCCTCCGGGAGGACCGGCTGCTCGAACAGGTCCAGGGTGGCGTTGCCCAGGGCGCCCAGGAAGCGGCGGGCCTCGGCCAGGGTGTAGCCACAGTTGGCGTCGACGATCAGGCGCAGGGAGGGCTCGGCGGCGTGGACCGCCCGGACCCTTCGCGCGTCCGTTTCCCAGCCCGCGGCGCCGGCCTTGATCTTGACTGTCGCGAATCCCCGGGCCGCCGCGCGGTGGGCGGCGGCCACCGCATGCTCGACCGTGCCGGCCGGGATCGTAATGTCGGTTTCGAGCGCCTTTTGCCCGGAAATTTCAGGTAGATCGGACAGAGCCGTCTCCAGGGCGCACCTCGCGGCGGGAGCCTGCGGCATCACGGGGCGCAGTGCGCGCAGGTCCTCGACGGGTGCGCCGACCAGGGCCGGGGCGCACGACCGGATCGCGGCCAGGGTCGAGGACTGGGTCTCGCCGGAGACGGCCGTGAAGGGGGCCGCCTCGCCGTAGCGGACCTCGCCCGAGGTGAGCTCCACCCTGACGAAGACGTTGTGAGCGAACGGCGGCGCGCCCCCGGCGATGGCGAACGGCTCGGTGAGGGCGACGTCCACCGGCACCGCCCGGATCTCACGAATGCGTGGCAAGGTCCAGGATGCGCTCGAGGATCTGCCGCGGCGGCACCGGCGGCTGTTCGGCCAGCCCCTGGTGGTAGAAGACCGTCGCCGGGGTCAGGCCCGGCAGCGAGTTCGCCTCGATGATGATGACCTCGCCGGTCTTGCGGTGCATGAAGGCGTCGATCCGGCCGTAGCCGGCCATGCCCAGCGCGTTGGCGGTGCGGGCGATGCGGGCGCGGACCGCCTCGACGGCGCCGGGCTCGACGCGGCCGAACGGCGGGCCGGGGGGCGGCGTGATGTTGATGCCGGTGCCGCCCATGAACTTCTCCTCCAGGGAGAGAATGCCGGCGCTGGCCACCGTGATGCTCGGGTTCATCGCCACCATGGCGCCCTTCGGGCCGATCACGCCGACGGTGACCTCGATCCAGCCCGTGTCGCGGTCACGGCCCCAGACCAGCTCGGCCTGGCCGCCGTGGTGCTCGACGCGGACGTCGTCGGTGTCGATGTAGTCCTCGAAGAGCAGGTGCTGCGGGCGGCTGGTCGGCATCTCGATCAGCTGGTCGGGGCTGAGCAGCGAGAAGCCCTCGCCCCGGATGCGCCGCGCGTCGGCGTTGATGAGCTGGAGATAGCGACCCAGGTCGGCGGCGTTGCCCAGCGGGACGATGCCGGCCGAGCAGCCGTCGTCGAGGGGCTTGACCACGACCTTGGTGTCGGTGGTCTCGGTGATGATGTCCTGCCACAGGCCCCCGACCGTGGCGTCGTCCGCCGACGGCGGGACGTCCACGCGGATGCGGCGGGCGGTGTGAATGCCCTCGTCGGCCAGGGTCGCCACGACCTTGCCCGTCTCGTACTTGTCCGCGCACAGCCGCGAGCCCGCCGGCCCGGAGCCGTTGTAGCGGATGCCGTGCCGGTCGAAGAGCTCCTGCAGCGTGCCGTTCTCCCCGATCCCGCCGTGCAGGGCGATGAAGACCAGGTCGTGGCGGGCCAGGAACTCGTCCATGCTCAGCTGGACCGGCGGCGCGACGCTCGCCGTGCGGGCCGCCTCGGGCAGGCCGAGGCGCTCGACGATTCGGGCGGCCAGCCGGGCGCGGTGCTCCTCGAGACGCACCCCGTCGCGGCAGGCGTAGACGATCTCCTCCACGGAGTGGCGCAGCGCGGTGGAGTACGACACCTGCCAGACGCTGCCGTCGGGGGCCAGGAGGTAGGGCACCGGCGCGTAGCGCTCGGAGCGGGCCAGCTTCAGCCAGACGTTGGTGCCGCTGAGCACCGACACCTGCCGCTCGGCGGTGGCGCCGCCGAAGAGGACGGCGGCGACCTGTCCGTGCTGCGCGGCGACATCGGACCCGGCCGAGATTTCCACACCGGCCCGGCGCCCGGCGGCGCGCAGGACCTCGCGCAGCACGTCGGCGTGGGACATGCCCAGCTGGGCGGCCTGGATGAACAGGAAGCTGTTCTGCTCCATGCCGCTGATCGGGTTGACGTCGGAGACGAGCACCGAGCCGTCGGGCTGCAGCCAGCCGTCGATGCGGGCGAAGTCGCGCAGGCCGAGCGCGGTGAACACGTCCTCGGCGGTGCCCTGGATCCGCGCGATCGTCTCGTCGTCGCGCGGTGGCGGGCAGTGGTAGTGCGAGTCGTTGCTGGCCAGATACTTGCGGCGGTAGTCGAAGATCTCGTCGTCGGTGCTGCGGTTGTGCAGCTCGATCTCGACCGGGATCAGCGACACCGGCCCGTCCGGGCCCTCCAGCACGATGGTGGTGACCTCGACGCCGGTCATCCGCGGCTGGATCACGATCCGGTCGTGCCGCTTGCGCAGCTCCCGGAGGATGTCGGCGGCGGCGCCGCGGTCCCGGGCCACGAACACGTCGATGCTCGAGCCGCCCTTGGCCGGCTTGAGCACGAGCTTGTCGACTCCGGGGAACGCCCCGGCGACGACCGACTCGGCCTCGGCGTCGGACATCGCGGCGTCGACCAGCACGGAGGGCACCGCGCCGATGCCCCGCGCGTCGAGCGCCTCCTTGGCCAGGAACTTGTCGAAGGCGGTCGCGCAGGCCTCGGCCCCGGTGCCGACGAAGGGCACCCCGGCCCGCTCCAGCAGCGCCTGGACCTGCCCGTCCTCGCCGAACGCGCCGTGCATGACCGGGAAGACCAGGTCGACGCCGCGCAGCCGGTCGATCAACTCGTCCTCGCTCAGCGGGCGGCCCTCGTGGCCGAGCTTGAAGTCGAAGTCGGAGGGGGTGTTGCAGTACAGCAGGCCGCGGGGAATCGCGTAGGGCCGCGCCTGCCGGTCGAAGAAGATGATCTCCTTGAGGTCGACGACCCCGCCTTCCAGGTGGTCGGCCACGGAGCGTGCCGAGTTGAGCGAGATCCCCCGCTCCTCGGACGGGCCGCCCAGCAGCAACGCAACGTCGACCATCGGTTCCTCTTCGTCAAGGGCCATTTCGACCCGGCTACCTTACACCGGGCCCTGGTTACACACTGTCGGCAAAGCGTGCGTGCGGTACCTTCTGCCCATGCCTCACCGCGGCGCCGGTACCCTCGATCCCGGCAGGCTGTAGTGCAGAGGTCGACACGCCACCTTGCGAAGATGGAGGACGCCGGTTCGATTCCGGCCGGCCTGCCCTTCCTGGAGCGTGACCTGCCCCAGTGGCGCCGCATCCGGTCCGGCATGCCCGGCCCGGAGCTGATCGCCGCAGCGGCGGACCGGCGCGCGGCCGGCGACTGGCGCGGCGCCGCGGCCCTGCTGCCGGTGCACATCGACGTCGACCTGGCCGCGGTCCGCGCGCAGTACGGCGCCGAGGCCGCCGACGCCCTCGAGGACGACCTGCAGCACCTGTGCCTCGACCTGCTCTGGTGGCACCTGCCCCGGCACCGGGGCGGGATGACCACGCTGCAGGCGCAGGTCGCCGCGGTGCTGGCCCCGCCGGCCGGTGCGGACACGGCGCCGCTGGTGCGCATCCGGCTGCCCCGCTCGCCGACCGGGCCGCAGCGGCTGGAGCTCGACGTGCGCGGCTTCGCGGAGCTGGAGTACGAGCGCTGGTACCTCGCCCCGCGCCACACCTGGGACGTGCGCCGCACCGACGAGCTGTCCTCGGCCTGGATCAGCCCGCAGGTGTACGCCATGTTGTCCTCCGGCGACCACGAGTCCGCGTGGCGGGCGTGCGGCATCACCCTCCCCGAGGGCGAGGAGATCGAGCTGCAGCGCCCCACCGCCGCCCCGACCAGCCCCGTCGGGGTGGCCGAGCAGGCCCGGGCGGCCGGCGCGGCCTTCGGCGTGCGGCGCGTGGCCACCCTCTTCGGTGCGTACCTCAACCTCGACCTGCCGGACCTGACCGCGGAGGCCTCCTACCCGGGCGAGTGGATGGAGGTCCCGGTGCGCATCCCGACCGGCACCGTCCCGCCGGATCTGGCCCTGCTGTCGGCGGGCCTGATGACCCCCGCCGACCTGCATCCGCTGATCCGGTCGGCGCTGTTCAGCGATCCGTCCGGCGGGCCCGCCCTGTCCGGCTCGGCGCCGGCATCCGGACACTTCCGGGTGCGATGCGGCGCGGACTGGCACCGGCTGTCGATCGCCAAGGGCGCGCTGCAGCTGCACGAGCACGACGAGACCGAGCAACGGCGCGAGGCCGCCCTGCGCTCCCTGGGCGGCGCGAGCGGAGGCTGCTACGCCGCCGAGGCCGCCTGGCGCACGGGCGAGGGCCGCCTGCCCCGCGCCCTGCGCGAGCACCGCCGCGCGGTGGTCGAGCGGCTGCAGCACGGCGACACGCCGTACCTCCTCGAGGGCCTCGCGGCGGGCACCATCGACCCGCTGATGCGCGCCGGCAACGGCTGGACGCTGCTGCACATGGTCATGTGGCTGGACTGGGAGAAGGCGCTGGAGCCGGTGCTGGCCACCGGGCTGCCGATCGACGTGCCGGACCGGATCGGGCGCACGCCGCTCTACGTCGGCGTGATGAACGGCGCCGATCCGGGCCTGCTGCGCCGCCTGGTGGCCGCCGGGGCCAATCCCAGGGCCGCGACCGTCCACGGCACGACCCCGCAGACCATCGCCCACAGCCGCGGCCACTCCCGGGACCTGCAGTTCCTCCACGAGGAGTAGAAGGTCCACGAAATCGTGCCGACCCGCGAGGCCGGTCAGGCTCGGCGGGGTGGCCGAGCCTGACCGGGCGGGCGTTGGTGGTGGTGCCCTCCCGCGTTTCCCTACCGCGGGCCGGGCAGCGTGCGGCGCTGCCATGGCCGCAGCAGGCCGAATCCGGCGAGCACCATGGCGAGGCCGGCCAGCGCCAGCGGGCCCGCGGGCGCGCCGGTGACCGGCAGGCCGCCCGTTGCCGGTTGGGGGGGTCGGCGGCGGCACGTTCACGTACCTTCCGCCGGTTGTGCTCCGGGGAGTGTGCCAATGGCCGGGGGCTCGCCGGCGGGCCGTGGAGCCGTTCAGCCGGTCGGACCGGTGCGAACGACCCGAGCGGGGCATGCCATCCGGCCACCGGCTACCCGTAGGGTCGCCACTGTGAGCGGCGGCGGGCATCGGCTGGGCATCGATTTCGGCACGTCGAACACGGTCGCGGCGCTGGCCGGACCGGACGGGCAGGTGCGACCGCTGCTGTTCGACGGCTCCCCCTTGCTGCCCTCGGCGGTCTTCGCCGGGCCGGAGACCGGGCTGCTGGTCGGCGCGGACGCGGTCCGCTCGGCGATCGGCGCGCCGGCCGGCTTCGAGGCCAACCCGAAGCGGCGCATCGACGACCGGGCGGTGTGGCTCGGCGAACGGGAGTTCCCGATCGAGCACCTCATCGCCGCCGTGCTGCACCGCGTGCACACCGAGGCGAGCCGGGTCGCCGGCGAGCGGGTCGGCGACGTCGTGCTCACCCACCCGGCCGCCTGGGGCCGCCCCCGGCTCGGGGTGCTCACCGCCGCGGCGCAAGCCGCCGGGATCGGGCCGGTGAAGCTCGTGCCCGAGCCGGTCGCCGCGGCCGCGTACTTCGCCACCGTCCTCGACCGGCGCATCCCGCCCGGCCGGGTGATCGTGGTGTACGACCTCGGCGCCGGCACGTTCGACCTGAGCGTGCTGCTGCCGGCGCCCGGCGGCTTCGAGGTGCTCGCCTCGGCCGGCCTGCCCGACGTCGGCGGGCTCGACCTGGACGCCGCCGTGGTGGACCACGCGCGCACCGCGACGGCGACCGCCACCGACGCGTGGCGCCGCCTCGACTGGCCGCAGACCCCGGCCGACCAACAGGCCCGCCAGACCCTGTGGCAGTCGGCGCGGGCGGTGAAGGAGCAGCTCTCGCGGTACGCCAGCGGGGATCTCCACCTCCCCCTCGTGGACCGCCAGGTGCGCCTGACCCGGGAGGAGTTCGAGAAGGCGGCCACGGCGCAGCTGGACCGGACGGCGGCCATGACCCTGACCACGCTGCAGAACGCCGGTATCCCGCCGGAGCGCATCGGCGGGGTGTTCCTGGTCGGCGGCTCGTCGCGGATCCCGCTCGCCGCCACCCTGCTGCACCGGACGCTGCGCATCGCCCCGACCGTGATCGACCAACCGGAGCTGGTGGTGGCCGAGGGCGCCCTGTGCGATCGCCCGGTGACCGCGGCCCCGGCCCCGGCTCCCGTCTCCGCCGGCCCGGTGACCCCGTTCGCCACGATGGCCCAGATCAGCGCCCCGCCGGTGACCGCACCGATGTCCCCCGCGCCGATGTCGATGCCGGTCAGCGCCCCTCCGATCTCGGCGCCGCCGCCGCCGTTCGTGAGCACCTCACCACCCGCGCCGATGCCGCCGACGTGGCACGGCGTGCCCGAGCGCCGCCGCCCGATCGGCATGCTCGTCCTCATCGCGATCGTGGCCGCGCTGGTCGCCGCGGGCGCCGTGCTCGCCGTGACCCGCCCGTGGCTGCCGGCCGCCAACTCCAGCTCGGACAACGCCGGGCCCGTGCCCACCGTCGTCGTGGGAACCGCGCCGACCACCACCGCACCGGCCCCGGCCGCGGTCCAGGCGACCGAGGCCGCGATCGAGTACCCGTCCACGTGGGCCGGCAGCTGGGGCGGCTCCTACGTGCAGGACAACAACAAGGTGTACCAGATGAGCCTGGTCGTCACGGCCGGCTCGAAGATCGCCCAGGTCCGCTACCCCGACGCCGGCTGCCAGGGCACCGTCACCGTGCTGTCGGTCAGCGGCGGCGTGATCCGGGCCCAGGAGGCGATCACCTCGGGCCGCTGCACCCCGACCGGCATCATGACCATGCACCTCGGCCCGAACGGCAGCCTGGAGATCGCGTACCGTCCGGACGTGGCCACCTACACCGCGAACGCCGCGCTGACCCGCGGCTGAGCCCCGCATGCGCACCGCGGGCGTCGACCTCGCCGCCGCCGACGAGCGCACCGCCCTGGCCGTCATCAAGTGGTCGCCGGGCCGCGCCGTGCTGCGCGACCTTCGCCTCGGCGTGTCCGACGCCGACATCGTCGCGGTGGTGCCGACCTGCGCCAAGACTGGCATCGACTGCGCCCTGGGCTGGCCCGAGCCGTTCACCCGGCTCCTCGTCGCCCACCGCGCCGGCCACGCCGCCGACCTGCCCACCCCAGGTGGCGGGGCCGCGTGGCGGCGGGCCATGGTGTACCGCACGACGGACGAGGTCGTCCGGGCCGACCTCGGGCTGATCCCGCTGAGCGTCTCGGCCGACCGCCTGGCCCACGCGGCGATGCGCTGCGCCGCGATCCTGGCCACCCTCGCCGCCGACGGCGTCGACGTGGACCGCTCGGGGTCCGGCGCGATCGTCGAGGCCTACCCGGCCGCCGCCCTGCGCCGCTGGGCCCTGACCCACCGCGGGTACAAGGGCCGGCACGACCCGCTGGTCGACGCCCTGCGCGCCCGGGCCTGGCTGGACCTCGGCGGCCACGAGCCGCTCATGCGGGCCAGCCACGACGCATTCGACGCGGTGATCGCCGCGCTCACCGCCCGGGCCGCCGCCCTGGGCCGCGCCACCCGCCCCGACCCGGCGCAGCTCGCGCCGGCGCGGGTCGAGGGCTGGATCGCGGTACCGACGGCGGATCTCGACGACCTGCCGGAGGCCTCATGATCGTGGAGTTCGACGCCGAGCTGTGGATCTGGGACGCCCGCCGCGCCGACACGTGGACCTTCATCACGCTGCCGGCCGACGCCTCCGACGAGATCCGCGAGCTGACCGACGGGGACCGCCGCGGCTTCGGCTCGGTCCGCGTCCAGGTCCGCATCGGCACGAGCACCTGGCGTACCTCGATCTTCCCGGGCGGCCCCGAGGGCACCTACGTCCTGCCGGTCAAGAAGAGCGTCCGCCGCGCCGAGTCCCTGTCCGCGGGCGACACCGCCTCGGTCACGGTCGAGCTCGTCTGAGCCCACCCAACCGGGGCGCGGCCCCTCGCTCAGCCCATGGACTTCGAGCCGTCGATCGCCTCGCGGATAATGTCCGCGTGCCCGGCGTGCTGGGCGGTCTCGGCGAAGATGTGCTGGAACGTGCGACGGGCGCTCCAGCGGGCGCCGGGCTCGAACCACGGCGCCGCCGGCAGCGGGTGGCTGACGTCGAGGTCGGCCAGGGTGCGCACCAGCTCGTCGGTCTCCGCGGCCACCCGCTCGTAGTCGGCCAGCACCCCGGCCAGCGTCTCGCCGGGCAGCAGGCGGAAGCCGTCGGCGTAGGTGGCCCACGCCGCCGGGTCGTCGTTGACCGCCATCGCCTCGGTGCCCTCCACGATGAACCGCGCCCACTGCCGCTCCACCGCCGTCACGTGCTTGACCAGCCCGCCGATCGACAGTGCGCTGACCGTGCTGCGCTGCGCCGCCTGCTCGTCGGTGAGGTCCCGGGCGGTGAACCGCAGGAAGAACCGGGCCTTGCCGAGCGACTCGAGCAGGTCGGCCCGCTCGCCGGTCACGGTGTTCGAAATGGTCGCGCTCATGCTCATCACCCTTGTCGGTGTCGGTTCCCGTCGTGCTGACGATTCGACGGTACGGCGAGAAGCGGTCAACTCCGGTCCGCTACTACTTTTTTGCGCTGACCACCCAGAGGGCGGACCCGTACATGGCCAGCCCCAGCAGGACGAACGCGGCCGCGACCGGGTACCGCCACCCGGCCGGCGCATAGGTGGCCAGGAACCAGGAGTGGCGCAGGTGGCCATTGGCGACGAAGATCCCGGCGACGATGCCCTGCGGTACCAGCGGAACCGCCCCGAAACTGAGGCCCCAGACCGCGATCGACCGGCGGCCACGGGAGAGCCCGTCGAGGCGGAAACGCACCGCGCCGGCGCCCTTCGGCTTGCGCCCGGTCCGCATGGCCTGCAGCAGCTCGGGCCCGTGCGAGCGCAGCCGGCGCTCGGCCAGCAGCCCGAGGCCCCACCAGGACAGCCCGCCGGTGGCCAGCCCGACGGCCACCCCGGCCCAGCCGAACCACACCGCGACCAGCGCCGCCGGCAGGGCGGCCGCGACGACGAGGGCGAGCATGAGGTACGCCAGCCCGGTCAGCCCGCCGTCGTCCTCGCTGATCCGCAGCGGGTTGCCGGCTCGCCGGTGCGGGTCCGTGGCCGGCACGAGCGCGTAGACCGACACGAGCGGCACCAGCCCGGCCGCCGCGCCCAGCAGCGCCGGCAGCAGCGCCAGCACCAGCGGCCACGGCCCGCCCGCGATCGCCGTGCACCCGACGGTCAGCGCCGCCGCGACCGGCCCGATCGCGGCCAGCCAGGCCGACTGCCGGCCGCGCACGTCGCTCGCCCCCGGCGTGAGGATGGTGAGCCAGAGCGCGGTGCCGTCGTTGCCGTACTGGTTCGCGGTCATCGCCGCCGCCATCGCGACGAAGATCGGGCCGGCGTACGGGAGCATGCCGGCCCACCCGATCAGCAGCGGGCTGCCGGCGAAGCAGACCCCGTAGGACAGGGCGAACGCCAGCCCGTGGTTGCGCACCAGATCGCGCGACCAGGTCCGAAGCTCCTTGCCCATCACACTGTCCACTGTGGACGCCCGCTGACCGGTCCGCGGCCGGCTCGCCCCGGCCCGCCGGCTAAGAAGGGCCGCCCAGGCAACGAGCAGGAGCAGTACCACCAGGGCGAGCGGCGCCAGGGCCCACCACTGCCCCCGGACGGCCAGCAGCCCCCACCCCGACGGCAGCCACCACACCGCGGCCGGCGGGCCGGTCTGCCCGAACGCCGCCATGAAGACCCAGACCTGCCCGAGCGAGGCCAGGATCGCCCCGTTGACCAGCCCGGCCCCGATCGCCCCGGCCCGGGTCCGCAGCGCCAGCCCGACCAGCCCGACCGCCACCTTGGACGCCAGCACGAACAGGGCCAGCGTGAGCGCCGCCGCCGGCAGGGCCACCAGCGCGTTGACCACCCCGATCCGCGCCCCCGCCACCACCATCCCGAGCAGCGCCGCCAGGCTGACCACCGGCGCCACCCCGACGAAGGCGGCGGCCAGCAGCCCGACCGCCAACCGGCGCGCGGGCAGCCCGAGCGGGGCGAAGTACTCCGGCCGCAGCGTCTCGTCGCCGCCGCCCATGAACACCGGCCCGAGCATCCAGCCCAGCAGCCACACCGCGTACCCCGCGGCCAGCAGGTCCGGCCCCAGGAACCCGAGGTAGACGGTCCCCGCCGCCAGCACGGCCCCGAGCACCGCTCCGGTCCCCGCCGTCTGCGCCCGCTGCCCGCGCAGCGAGTGCCGCAGCATCGCGATCTTCATCTGCGCCATGGTCATCGCGACAGCCACGACAGCTCCCCCTTCATTGCGGCCCGCTCCCCGCCGACCAGCCCCACGAACACCTCTTCCAGCGACCGCCCGTCCCTGACGTCGTCGAGCGCCCCGGCCGCCACCACGGCCCCCCGGTCGACGACGGCCACGTGGTCACACAGCTGCTCGACCAGCGCCATCACGTGGCTGGACAGCACGACCGACCCGCCCCCGGCGACGAACCCGCGCAGCATCCCCTTGATCGCCGCCGCCGACACGGGGTCGACCGCCTCGAACGGCTCGTCCAGCACCAGCAGCCGCGGCCCGTGCAGCAGCGCCGTGGCCAGCCCGATCTTCTTGCGCATCCCGGTGGAGTACTCGATGACGAGCGCCGACTCGGCCTCGTCGAGCTCCAGCACCCGCAGCAGCTCATCGGCCCGCCCCGCCACGACGTCCCTCGGCATCCCCCGCAGCCGGCCGAGGTACGTGAGCACCTCCCGCCCGGTGAGCCGCTCGGGCATCGCCAGCCCGTCGGGCAGCACCCCGACCAGCGCCTTCGCCTTCTGCGGCTCCCCCCAGACGTCCGCCCCGAAGATCCGCGCGGTCCCGCCGTCGGGCCGCAGCAGCCCGGTCGCCATCGACAGCGTGGTGGTCTTCCCGGCGCCGTTCTGCCCGACCAGGCCGAAGAACGACCCCTGCGGCACGTCGAGGTCGACACCGGCAACGGCCACCTTGTCCCCGTACCGCTTGCTCAGCCCCCGGATCTCCAGCGCCGGGCCCCGCCGCGTGTGCTCGCTCATGCATCTGAACCTACGAATCCCGCCGCGCTGGCGGACTGACCCTGGATATCCACCCGGGGTGGGGCTACCTACACCCCGACCCGCATGAGGGTCCGCGGCCCAGGGTGACGCCGGGGTCGCTCCCCGATGCCCTGGACCCCCTCGGCCAGCCATGCTTGTTCCATCAGATCCGGTACTGCACCTGAATGGAGCAAGACGATGGAAACCGTGCACGGCTCGATGCGCCAGAACGGCCTTGTCCGCCCGACCCAGGGCCGGGTCCTCGGCGGCGTGGTCGCCGGCCTGGGCCGCCGGTTCGGCATCGACCCCTGGCTCGCCCGCCTGCTGTTCGTCCTGATCCTGCTGGCGATCCCGGGCAGCCAGATCCTGATCTACCCGATCCTGTGGATCCTGATGCCCGCCGAGCAGGAGGCCCCCGCCCCTGTCTCGCCGGCCTCACCGGTCCTCTGAACACGGACGCCGGGTGCCGCCGCCTCGACGGCGGCACCTAGGCCTATCGGCGCCGGGCCCGCTGGAGCACCTCCTCCGGGGACAGCGGCGCCTTCGGGTGGTACGACAGGCACAACGGCGTACGGACCTTCACGAACGAGAACCCCTCACCGGCGGCGTAGAACTGCCCGCTGCCGAGGCTGCCGATGTCCGGCAGCCGGGCGCCCTTGGCCTGGGCCAGCTCCTTGGCCGCGTCGATCTGAGCCGGGGCGTTGAGCAGCCCGAAGAACTGCGTCGTCGCGTTGCCCGAGATCTGGTTGTGCAGCCCCTTGGGTGCCTGGGTGGCGAAAACCAGGCCGAGGCCGTACTTGCGCGCCTGCGACGCCAACGTGATCGTGCTTGCGGTCGACGGGGTCGTGCCGCTCGACGGGGCCAGCGTCTGCGCCTCGTCCATGATGAACAGGCCGCCGAGCGGGCGGTCGCCGGCCGGGTTGCGCTTGAGCCAGGTGAACAGCGCCATCTGCAGCTGATTGACGAAGCCCTGCCGCTCCTCGTCGGACATCAGGCCGATGAAGCTGATGACCGAGATCCGGGCCCGTTTGCCCGGCGGCGGCGTCAGCAACTCGGCCGGGTCGGCCGCTGCGCCCCGCCCACCGAACAGCGGGTCGTTGACCATCGCGGCCTTGAGCGTCTCGGCCAGGTCGTCGGCCAGCTTGCCCGCCCGGCTCATCCGGCTCACGTCCTCGGGCAGGTCGCCGAGAAAGTCGGTGAAGCCCTCCAGGCCGACCCGGTTGCCGTGGGCGTACGCCCGCAGCGCCTCGGTGAGCACCGCCTTGCCCTGCACGGCCAGCTTGGTCGTGCCGCTGACGCCGGCCCGCGGGGCGAGCGCCTCGACCGCCGCCCGAATCGCCTGGGCGAACTCGTCCTGCGAGTCGCGCACGGGCGCGAAGTCCGGCAGCGGCTGGAAGGTCAGCGGCCGGCCGCCGCCCACGCCCGGGGTCCACACCGCGACGTCGGTGTGCTCCAGGTAGTCGCGGGCGCGCTCCTCGTCGCCCGGCCCCCAGCCCGACGGCGGCTCGGGCCACGGGTCGCCGAGCCGCGCGAGGTCGTTGTTGGGGTCGAGCACGATCGACGAGACGCCTTGCCGGGCGCACTCCTCGACCAGGCGGCGGATGAGCACGGTCTTGCCCGATCCGGAGCCGGCGAAGATCACGGTGTGCTTGCGCAGCGACTCGAGGTCGACGACGAGCGGCTCCTCGCTCTGCATGAGCTTGCCGAGTCGGATGGTGCGCCCATCGCCTTGCCGTTGCGGCTCTGGCTCGACCACTTCCGGCGCCGGCGCCACTTCAGGTTCGAGTGCCGGCGCCTCGCTCGGAGGGCCGAAGATTCCTTGGAACAAGGCCGTCCTGCTCGCCGGTCGCCGGGACACCAGCCACTCGCCGAGCAGGGCGTGCGGCACCGCCTGCATGCGCCGCAGCGCGTCGAACACCTTGAGATCGGCGTCGTCGATCTTGTGCCACACGCCGCCGGCGGCCAGGAACTCCTCGACCGTCTGCTTCGTCCGGGGCCCGGACGGCCAGTCGTCGCGGCGCAGGAGGATCAGCCGGCGCTGCGGGATCGCCCGGTCGAGGCCCGACATCACGCAGGCGTTGCGGATCCGGGCGGTGGCCGCCCGGGCGTTGTCATGGGCGATCGCGCGCAGTCCCCAGTGGGCCTCGTTCTCGGTCGCCTCGTCGAGCACCTGGATCAGCCGGCCGTGCAGCGCCGGGTTCGCGCCCGGCGGCGGGTCCTGCTTGTACACCACGCCGGTCGGGACCCGCTCGCCGATCCACGCGCCGATCGCGGCGGCGAGCAGCTGCGGCATCTCCAGGTCCTCGCTGCGCTTGTCGAGCGCCCGAGAGACGTCGGCCGACGAGACGAGCCCGGCGAACATCGCGTCGAGGTGGCCGAGATCCCCGGGCTGCGGCTGCCCGGGCGGCGGCGGGGGACTCGGTGCGTCAAAACGATGCAGCTCGACGACCTCGTCGTTGTCGAGGCAGCGGTGCAGGTGCTCCTCGACCCGGCGCAGCAGGTCGCGCGGGGTGAAGTGCCGGGCCTCGTCGAATGCCTCCGGGCGGACCGGCCAGGTGTCGTAGGGCACCGGCACGTGGTAGGCGCTGTAGGCCGCCGTCAGGCGCTTGGCCACGATGGCTCGGGCGATCTCGGCGCTGTTGATCCGGTCGGGCAGGACGGTCTCCCGGAAGCGCTGGACCACCGGCGTGGCCGCGGTCTTCTTCATCAGCTCCCAGGTGTCGGGCAGGCACGACATCACGACGAGCGTGCGCTGGGTGCTGTCGCGGAGGTTGAGCAGACCGTCGGCGACCTGGCCGGCCAGGCTGGCCTGCTCGGCATCGAACACGGCCTCGCGGTCGAAGAACGCGGCGGTGCTCTGGGCGAAGAGGGTGTCGAGCTGGTCGATGGCGATCACGCTGGGGCTGAGCGTCAGGGCGATCAGCCGGGAGATGTCGCGCACGACCTCCTGGGGCTTGCGGACCGAGCCGGTGAAGCCCCAGTCGGTGCGGTCCGCGGGCTCGGTCGGCTCCGAGATGAGGTGGGCCTGCCCGATGTCCTGGAGGTCGAAGTCGGACGAGCCGTAGAGCACCAGCGCCCGCGCGGTGTCCTGGCACTCGCGGCCGGTGGCGTCGTCATACTCGCGCAGGCCCCGGATGAACGTGTCCAGGTGCGCGCGGCTCAGCGGCGCATTGCCGGCGACCGCGGCGCGCACCTCGGCGGCCCGGATGTTCAACTGCGAGGTGAGCCGGAACAGGAAGCTTTTGAGCTGTGTGCCCCAGACCTTCTCTTCGCGGGTGAGGCCGGTGATCATCCCCTGGACGGTCGCCTCCCAGAACGACCGACCGTTGATCATGTTCACCAGGAAGAAGTAGCCGCCGCCGTCGGCATTCTGGATCGTCTCGCGCACCGCGCCGAGCAGGTGGGTCTTGCCAGAGCCGGCGCGGCCCAGCAGTGCCACGCCCTGCGGTTGGGTCCGGTCGCTGCGGCGTGCCTTGCCAACCCCGCTGAGGATCTCGCGCACCGAGCGCTCGTGCAGCTCCGGGACGTTGTAGGGCGATGGGTGCCAGATGTCGTTGGGCGTCGGCGCCGGGTTGAGGTGCAGCTCCTCGAGCGCGGCGCGGACCTGGTCGCCGATCATGACCGGCCGATCGACAGCGTGTGGTTGTCCTCCCCGCCGATCCGCAGGGCGGCCGCAATGTCGCGGGGCTTCAACGCCTTGGTGTTGGCGACCGGGATGATGCGCACGTCGCCCCGGTCGAGCAGCGCCATCAGGGCCCGGTCGACCTCCGCGCGCTCGAGGCTCGCGAGCTTGTCGCGCAGGTCGGCGAGGCCGACCCACTCGCCTGGACCCGGGGCCAGCTCCGCGTAGGCCGCGCGCACCTGCGCCTCGGCGTCCCCGGCGGTCTCGCCGAGCACTGCGCCCTCGACGCTCTCCCCTCGCACCTGCCGGAAGAACTCCCCCTCGCTGAGCTTCACGCCGTGCGTGACCTGCAGCTGCTCCAGCGAGCGGTGGATGTTGCCGAGCAAGGTCAGCAGGGTGCGCGTCGCCGACTTGCCGGCCTTCGGGGGCTCGGTGGTGTGCAGGTCGCGCATCACCCGCCAGCCCTTGTCGGTGAGCTCGTGGGAGAACGGCCGGTGGGACCGGTCGGTCTGGATGACGCCGAGCGTCTCCAGCTTCTTGTTGTCGTTGCCGGTGAGCGAGAAGCCGGCGAGCGCCTTCAGTTCGTTGTTGTCCAGCTCGCGTGCCTCGGACATGAGCACCACCAGCGCCAGAATCTGGTTCGGGGTGAGGCTCGGGACGTCTTCAGTTGCCATTGGGGCCTCATTTCCGGTTCGGAGCGTTACGACGAAGCAGCAAGAGGTCGCGGATGGTAATGCTGACAGCGTACGGATCGGTGAGGACCTGCTCGTTGGTGAAGCGCAGGACGGCGTGGCCGAGCAGTTGCAGCTGGGCGTCGCGGCGGCGGTCGTCGGCGTACTGCCACTGCTGCCGGTGCTCGTCCCCGTCAACCTCAACGACGAGGCGGTCGTCGGGCCAGAAGAGGTCGAGGCGGTATGCCCTACCCAACACGTGCCACTCCAGCACCTCGTTCCACCGGCGCCCCCGCGCCCACTCCTGCGGCGCGAGCGCTCGCTCCAGGGCCTGCTCGGCCGCGCTGTCGGACCGCGGCGCCCCGGACAGCGGCGGGAAGCTCAGCAGCGGCAGCTCGGCGCCACCGGCGGGCTCCGGCCCCGGCCCGGCCCCTTCGGCAAGCCCGGCGAGGTCGGCCGGCAGGCGGACCCGGATCACCGGGATGCGGTCGACGCTGCGCAGTCTCGGCCCCGCCAGCCACACGGTGAAGCGCCCGTGCTCGGCGAGCCACTGCGCGGCGGCGGCCAAGGCATGCTCGTCCGCGGGCAGGAGGCCGGCCGGGACGTCGACCAGCACTGCCACGTGGTCACGCTGGTATGCCTCGGCCAGCAGCGCGCGGAGCCCGCGGGCGCGGACCTCGGCCGGGAACCGCGGCCCGTCGCCGGGGCCCAGGCCTCCGCGGATGCGCAGCGCCCGCTCGGCGGCGGCCACGAGGAACGGCCCGAAGTGCTCGGTCCCGGCGGCCATCCGAGTGGCGAGTGCCCGCACGGCCTCGACGCCCAGCGACGACGGGCCGTCCAGCCGCTCGGCCCCGGAGAGCCAGCCCGGGAAGAGACTCATCGCGGCCCTGTCGAGCGCGTCGAGGAACGCGCCGACGTACCGGCCCACGGACAACCCCGGCGGCGGATGGAACCGCACAACCGCCGGGGCGCCGGCGGGAAGCGGGTCGAGCCCCACGCTCAGTAGCGCGGGGTCGACGTCGGCCAGGAAGCTGGCCTGGCCGACAGGCGGCTCGGACCACCACCGAACCCCTGAGCTCACGATTCCCGACCGTACGCCACGAATTAATCACGCGCAGCCATCCCTTCACCTGACTCATTCCGGGTCGGCGTAGCCGGCGAGGCCGACCCGCGACACGACGCCAAGCTCCTGGAAGGTCTGCCGAAGGTGGTAGTTCACGGTGTGTGCCGGGATCGGAACCCGGCGGCTATTACCCTGATGCCGCCGTGCAGGAGCCCCCGCCCCGTCTCGCCCGCCTTCTGACGTTGCCTATCCGCCCGCGCGGGCCCGCGATTCGCCCCGCGCCTCGTATATCGCCGGGCTTCGACGCTGCTGCTCGCCCCTGGACACAACTCCGCCCGACAAACAGCAAAACGGCCGCCCGTAGGGGCGGCCGCTCTGTTTTCGGGTCCCGGAAAACGCATCAGGGGCCCACCGTAATCGGTGGGCCCCTGGCGAAGGTTTGTCCGGCGGCGTCCTACTCTCCCACACTCTCTCGGGTGCAGTACCATCGGCGCTGGAGGGCTTAGCTTCCGGGTTC
>NZ_JBFAZW010000101.1:0-39449 GCF_040682015.1 Dactylosporangium sp. NPDC051485 | reverse complement strand
CCGACAGCCGACACTTCGGAGAAGCCACTTCCCGGACCCGCCACAACCCACTCTAGAACACCCCTCCTCGCGGCCTCTTGACACAGAGGGGTGCCTACTTGTGCGGAAACGTGATCAAGCTATGGGCGCCCGTAGCGGCAGATGCGTGTCCCAGGATCGCGGATGGGGGATTGTTCGGTCGCGGGCGGTGGCGATGTTCCGTTATACCTTCGGAGCCGATATATTGCTTCGCGTGGAAACCCCACTGCGTGAACCCACCTTTCTGATCCTCACCGCCCTCGCCGGTGAGCCGATGCACGGCTATGGCCTGATCGCCGAGGTGGCCCGGCTGTCCGACGGCCGCATCTCGCTGCGGCCCGGCACGCTGTACGGCGCGCTGGACCGGCTGGTCGACGCGGGCCTGGTGGGCGTCGACCACGAGGAGATCGTCGACGGCCGGCTGCGCCGCTACTACCGGCTCACCGAGCCGGGCGGCGAGGTGCTGGCCGGCGAGACCGAACGCATGCGCCGCAACGTCAAGGCGGCAACCACCCGGCTGCGCGCCGCCAAGGCCGCATCCCGCCTGAGCCGAGGATTCGCATGAGCCTGCCGGAAAGCCAGCCGGACCGCCCGGAAGGGCATGGCCAGGGAAGCCCTGCGATGACCGATCTCGAACGGCGCTATGCGCGCTGGACGGCGTTGTTCTATCCCGCCGGCTATCGGCGGGCGCGTGGCTCGGAGCTGGTGGACACCTACCTGTCCCTGGCCGCGCCCGACCGTAGGAGACCCTCGCCGGCCGACATCGCGGACCTCGCGGCCGGTGGGCTGCGCCAGCACCTGCGGACCGCACCCGGCCTCGGCCCCGGCTTCCGGCTCGCCGGCCTGCTCGCACTGATGACCACCACCGCGTTCGCGAGCGGGTGGGCGATCCTCGAGGTGCTGATACCCACAGAGTCAGAGTTTGCATATAGATATACCCGGCCGTTCCTATCCCTCGGGGTAGCGGTGTGGGCGGTCTGGTTGCTGGCCGCCGTCGTGTATGTCGTCGCTCCCGGCCGGTGGTTTCGCCGGGCGGCGGTCCTTGCCGTGCTGGTCAACGCGGGTGTCGTGCCGGCCGCGATGCTGACCGGCATGGTCCGCCCGCCGCTGATCGTGCTGGTGCCCCAGTTCGTCCTGGGAATCGTCGCGGTCGGCGCCGCCGGCCGGCGCCGCTGGTGGGTTCGGCTGACGCCGCTCGCCGTCGCAGCGGTGACCGTGCCGGTCGCCGTGGCCGCCGAACCGCGCCTGAGCTTCTACGGCGATTACTACCTGCCCGCCGTGACTGCGTTGCCGGCTGCCGGGGTGACGCTGCTGATCGGCGCGACGCTGCTCGCGCTCGGCCTGGCCGCCCGGCACGACTACCGCGGTGTCTGGGCGCTGCTGATCCTGCTCACGCCGATCGGCATGCTCGCACTGAACCCGCTCGGGGCGATGTTCGACGACTCCGGCCCCGGCCGGCCCATCGTCCCGGTGTGGTCATCCATGGCCGCCGCTGCGATTCTGGTCGCCGTGGTGGGACCGGCGCTGCTGCTCCTGGCCCTCGCCGCACGAGGCCGACGCTCGGCAGGTGGCCGGCCGCTGCCCGCCGGGGCGGCCTATTGCCCAACCTGCGGCGCCCCGTCAAACTCCGCGTAGCCCACGACACCTGAGCCGGACGGTGGCCGGAGGATGGCGCGAGCCATGGCAGCCGGCACGACGTGACGCCCGGCGGCTACGTGATGTCAGACGCAAGCGAGCAGGGAGCGGCGCAGGGTGCGGGGGTCGCCGGCGAGGACGTGGTTGGTGGTGGCGCGCTTGAGGTACCGATGCGCCGGATGCTCCCACGTGAACCCGATGCCGCCGAGCAGCTGGATCGCCTCCCGTGTCACCGTGTAGGCGGCGTCGGCGGCGGCCAGCTTTGCCAGTGCCGCGGCGACCGGGAAGTCCGCGGTCCCGGCCACCCGCAGGGCGTGGCGGGCCGTGGAGGTGGCCTGCTCCAGCTCGACGTACAGGTCGGCGACCCGGTGGCGCAGCGCCTGGAACGTGGCCAGGGGCACGCCGAACTGCTGCCGGGTGCGCAGGTGCTCGATCGTGATCTCCAGGGCGGCCCGGGCGACCCCGATCGACTCGGCGGCCAGGGCGGCCCGCAAGAGGTCGAGCGCGTGGGAGGCGCGGCCCGGGCCGGCCGGGCGGGCCGGGACGCCGTCGAAGACCAGGGTCGCCTGGCCGCGGGTGGTGTCCAGGGTCGGCACCACGGTGACGGCGACCTGCGATGCCTCGGCGGCGTAGAGGTTGTCGCCGGCCGCCACGACGAACAGGTCGGCCACGTCGCCGTCGAGCACGTGCTCGGCCCGGCCGTGCAGGAGGCCGTCCGACACCGTGGCGCCGAAGGCGACGGCGCCGATCGTGGTTCCGGCGGCCAGGGGCGCAAGCGCGGGGTCCGCGGGGTCCAGGGCGAGGGCGGCGACGGTGGTGGACAGCAGCGGCGCGCCGAGCAGGGCCGCGCCGGCCTCCTCCAGGGCGATGCCGGCCTCGAGCAGGGTTGCGCCGAAGCCGCCGTGGTCCTCGGGGACAGCGAGCGCGGTCAGGCCGAGCTCGCCGGTGAGCCGGTCCCAGCTGTAGCCGTCCGAGGCGAGGAAGGCGCGGACCGAGTCGCGCAGGGCCAGCTGCTCGGCGTCGAAATCCACAGTGGACACCCCTTAACGGCCCAGGAGCCTGTTGGCGATGATGTTGCGCTGGATCTCGTTGGAGCCGCCGTAGATGGTGTCGGCCCGGGTGAACAGGAACAGGCGCTGGGCGTCGGTCAGCTCGTACGGCGCGTCGAGCAGCACCG
Source organism: Dactylosporangium sp. NPDC051485 (assembly GCF_040682015.1). Classification (NCBI taxonomy): domain Bacteria; kingdom Bacillati; phylum Actinomycetota; class Actinomycetes; order Micromonosporales; family Micromonosporaceae; genus Dactylosporangium; species Dactylosporangium sp. NPDC051485. Next base: position 36,619 of record NZ_JBFAZW010000101.1, on the reverse strand, counting down.
TCCCCGCCGCACCGTCGACGGCCATCGCCAGTTCGCCGAGCCGCTGGTGCCAGTTCGCCCACAGCAGCTTCGCCACCGAGGCCGCGAGCGGGTCGGGCTCGGTCGCCGACAGGGTGCGCAACGCGTGGTGGCGCAGGCCCTGCAGGCCCGCCCAGGCGGCGGCGATCCGGTCCGCGACGAGCGGGTCGTCGAACGTGCCGTTGTCCCGGGCCCGCTCGACGATCCCGGACAGTTCCCGGGCGAAGCCGAGCTGCTGGCCCAGCGTCGCCACGCCGCGCTCGAACGCGAGCGTGCTGGTGGCCACCCGCCAGCCGTCGCCGGGCGCGCCGACCACGTGGTCGGCGCCGGTGACCGCCTCGTCGAAGAAGACCTCGTTGAACTCCGACGTGCCGGTGATCTGCACGATCGGGCGGACCGTGACGCCGGGCTGGTCCATCGGCACCAGCAGGTAGGACAGGCCCTGCTTGCGCCCGCCCGGGCCGGTGCGGGCCAGCACGAAGCACCACTGGGCGATGTGGGCCAGCGACGTCCACACCTTCTGCCCGGTGACCCGCCACTCGCCGCCGGTGAGCTCCGCCCTGGTCTGCACGCCGGCGAGGTCGCTGCCGGCGCCGGGCTCGGAGTACCCCTGGCACCACAGCTCCTCGGCCCGCGCGATCGGCGGCAGGAACCGCGCCTTCTGCTCCTCGGTGCCGTGCGCGATGAGGGTCGGTGCGAGGAGGTACTCCCCGACGTGGCTCAGCCGTCCCGGCCCGCCCGCCCGCGCGTACTCCTCGAAGAAGACCACCTGCTCGGCGATGGTGGCCCCGCGCCCGTACGGCCGCGGCCACCCCAGCCCGATCCAGCCCCCGGCCCCGAGCTCCCGCTCCCAGCGCGCCCGCAGCTCGAGGTGCTCGTGCTCGCGGCCCGGCCCGCCGGTGCCGACCAGCGGCTCGAACTCGCCGGTGAGGTGTTCGGCGAGCCAGGCCCGCACCTGCGCGCGGAAGTCAGGCGCCATAGACGGCCGCCGGCTGCGGGGCGCGGGCGAGCAGTTCGCGCACGACCGGGCCGAGCTCGGCGGGATCCCAGCGCCGGCCGGCGTCCCGTGCCGGCCCGTGCTGCCAGCCGTCGGCGACGCTGACGCCACCGCCGGAGACCTCGAACACCCGGCCGGTGACGAAGCCGGCCTCCTGCGAGGCGAGCCACACGACCAGCGGCGAGACGTTCTCCGGGGCCATGGTGTCGAAGCCGGCATCGGGCGCGGCCATCGCGGAGGCGAATACCGATTCGGTCATGGCGGTGCGGGCGCTGGGCGCGATCGCGTTGACGGTGACCCCGTAGCGGGCCAGCTCGGCCGCGGCCACCTGGGTCAGCGCCGCCACGCCGGCCTTGGCCGCGCTGTAGTTGACCTGGCCGACGCTGCCGAGCAGCCCGGCCCCGGAGGTGGTGTTCACGACCCGCGCGGCCACCGGCGTGCCCGCCTTGGCCTGGGCCTTCCAGTGCGCGGCGGCGTGGCGCAGCGGCGCGAAGTGGCCCTTGAGGTTGACCCGGACCACGTCGTCCCACTCGGCCTCGCTCACGTTGGTGAGCATCCGGTCGCGGACCAGCCCGGCGTTGTTCACCAGCGCGTCGAGCCGCCCGGTGCCGGCGACCGCCCGCTCGACGAGGGAGGCCGCGAAGTCCCAGTCGGCGATGTCGCCCGGCACGGCGAGCGCCTGCGGGCACTCGGCGGCCACGGCGTCCAGCCGCACGGGGTCGAGGTCGTTGAGGACCACCCGGTGCCCGGTCGCGGCGAACGCGAGCGCGTGCGCGCGGCCGAGGCCCTGCCCGGCCCCGGTGACGATGACCGTTCTCACGACGCCAGCATCTCCTTCTGGTAGCGGCGCACCTTGTCTCGCACGCCGACGAGGTCCTCCGGGTCGGCCCGGATCACCACCCGGGCCACGCCGAGGGAGCGCAGGGTCTCCAGCTCGCCGCGGTCGCCCGGGGCGCGCACGGTCACCTCGACCTCGTCCGGGTCGCGGCCCAGCGCCTCGCACTCGCGCCGCAGCAGTTCGCGCCGCTCGGCGAAGGCGGCGCCGCGCACGCCGAGCGGGTACCAGCCGTCGCCGAGGCGGGCGGCCCGCCGTACCGCCGCCGCGCTGTGCCCGCCCACGACGATGGGGACGGTGCCGCGCAGGGGGCGGGGGCGGCTGTGCACCGGGCCGAAGGACACGAACCGGCCGTCGTACCGCGCCGGGTCGCCCGTCCACAGGGCGCGCATCGCCTCGAGGTACTCGTCGGCCCGGGCGCCCCGCTCGGCGAACGGCACCCCGACGGCGTCGTACTCCTCGCGCAGCCAGCCGACGCCGATGCCCGCCAGGAGCCGCCCGCCGCTGAGCGCGTCCACTGTGGCCAGTCGCTTGGCGAGGGCCACGGGGTGGTGCTCGGGCAGGATGAGCATCGCGGTGCCGAGGCGCAGCGTGCTGGTGCAGGCGGCGGCGAACGTCAGCCAGTGCAGCGGATCCGGGATGTCGTCGTGCGGGCCGAGGTTCATCCGGCCGCTGCGGTCGTAGGGGTAGACGCTTGCGTAGTCGTCCGGGACCACGACGTGCTCGACCGCCCAGACGGACTCGCACCCGAGATCTTCCAGCAGCCGGACGAACTGGGCCGTCGTGGCCGGGTCGGCGCAGCCGCGCGACGGCATGACCCCGAGTTTCAGCTCCACGGGCGGTACTCTACCAAACGCTTGCTTGGTAACGTACCCGCCATGAATCGGGATTTCGCCTACCGCCAGGGCGTCGCGGTGGTCACGGGAGCCACCGGCGGCATCGGCGCCGCCACCGCCCGCATGCTGGCCGAGCGCGGCAGTGCCGTCGTGCTCGCCTACCGCTCCAACGCCGCGGCGGCCGAGGAACTCGCGTCCCAGCTTCCCCGCAAGGCCCGGGCGATCCAGGCCGACCTCACCGACCCGGCGGCCTGCGTCGAGCTGTTCGCCGCCGCGGGGGAGGTGCACACGCTGGTCCACGCGGCCGGCCCCCACGTGCCGATGATGCACCTGAGCCGGGTGGCGGCGGACCAGTTCGCCGAACAGGTGGCCCACGACGTGCTCGCCTGCTTCAACCTGGTCCGGGCGGCCCTGCCGGCACTGCGGTCCAGCCGCGGCAGCCTGGTCGCGGTCACCACCGCAGCGACGCGGCGGTTCCCGGTCCGGGACGGTCTGTCGGCGGTACCGAAGGGCGCGGTCGAGGCGCTCGTGCGTGGCATCGCCGCCGAGGAGGGCCGCTACGGGGTCCGCGCCAACTGCGTCGGCCCGGGCATGCTCACGGACGGCATGGCGACCCGCCTCATCGCCTCGGGCGACCTGGACGAGCGTGCCCTGGCCGCGTCCCGGGCCAACATCCCGCTGCGCAGCTTCGGCTGCGCCGACGACGTGGCCGAAGCGGTGTGCTTCCTGGCCAGCGACCGCGCCCAGTACGTCACCGGCCAGAAGCTCGACATCGACGGCGGCTACACGGTGTGAGTGGCGTCCCAGTAGCGGGGGAACTGGCCGCCGCCGTCGACCACCAGGGACGAGCCGGTGACGTAACCCGCGAGGGGAGAGGCGAGCAGCAGCACGGCGGCGGCGATGTCCTCCGGGGTCGCCATCCGGCCCAGCGGCACGGTCGCGGCGACGGCGGCGAGGGCGTCCTCGCCGCCGTAGTGGGCGGCGTTGTCCTCGGTGCGCACCGCGCCCGCGGTCACCGTGTTCACCCGCACCTTCGGCGCCCACTCCAGGGCCAGGGCCCGGGTGAGGACCTCGAGGCCGCCCTTGGCCGCCGCGTACGCTGCGGTGCCGGGGGCCGGGCGCAGCGCCGACACGCTGCCGATGTTCACGATGAGGCCGCCGGTCTGCTGCTCCTGCATGACGGCGTTGGCGGCCTGGGCGACGAAGAACGGGGCGAGCAGGTTGAGCCGGACCACGGCGGTCACCAGGCCGGGGGAGGCGGTCGCGGCCGGGGCGGGCGGCCCGCCGCCGGCGTTGTTCACCGCCAGGTCGAGGCGGCCGAAGCGCTCCACGGCGGCGGCGATCAACGCGGCCGCCTGCTCGGGCTCGCGCACGTCGGCCTGGAGGAAGGAGACCCGATCGGGCAGCGCGTCGGGCTCGCGGCGGCCGCAGACCAGGACGCGGTAGCCCTCGGCGGCGAGCCGCGCGGCGATTTCCCGGCCGATGCCGCGGGTGCCGCCGGTGACGACCGCCGCCGGGTCAGAGGCGTTCGATGATGGTGACATTCGCCGTACCCCCGCCCTCGCACATCGTCTGCAGGCCGTAGCGGCCGCCGCGGGACTCCAGGCCGTGCAGCAGCGTGGTCATCAGGCGGGCGCCGGTCGCGCCCAGCGGGTGGCCGAGTGCCACCGCGCCGCCGTCGGCGTTCACGCGCGAAGGGTCGGCGCCGGTCTCGCGCAGCCAGGAGAGCACCACCGGTACGAACGCCTCGTTGATCTCGACGAGGTCGATGTCGCCGATCGTGAGGCCCGCGCGGCGCAGGGCGTGGGCGGTGGCCGGGATCGGGCCGGTGAGCATGTAGACGGGGTCGTCGGCGAGGACCGACAGGTGGTGGATGCGGGCCCGGGGCAGCAGGCCGTGCTCGCGGACCGCGCGCTCGGACGCGACCAGCAGGGCGGCGGCCCCGTCGGAGATCTGGCTGGCGAGGGCCGCGGTGACGACTCCGTCGGGGGTGAGCGTCGGCAGCGTGGCCATCTTCTCCAGGGTGGTGTCGCGGCGCGGGCCCTCGTCGCGTTCGACGCCGGCGATCGGTTCGATCTCGCGGTCGAAGCGGCCCTCGTCGACGGCGGACGCCGCGCGGCGGTGGCTCTGCAGGGCGTACTGCTCCATCTCCTCGCGGGTGAGCGACCACTTGGCGGCGATGAGCTCGGCCGCGCGGAACTGGCTGATCTCCTGGCCGCCGTAGCGGGCCTGCCATCCGGCCGAACCGCTGAACGGGTCGTCGAAACCGTACTGGCGCCCGGCCAGCATCGCCGAGGAGATCGGGATGGCGCTCATGTTCTGCACGCCGCCGGCGACCACGAGGTCGGCCGTGCCGGACATGACGGCCTGCGCGGCGAAGTGCACGGCCTGCTGGGAGGAGCCGCACTGGCGGTCGACGGTCACCCCCGGGACGTGCTCGGGCAGGCCGGCGGCGAGCCAGCTGGTGCGGGCGATGTTGCCGGCCTGCGGGCCGAGCGTGTCCACGCAGCCGAAGATCACGTCGTCGACCGCGGCCGGGTCCACGCCGCTGCGTCGCACCAGCGCGCTGAGCACGTGCGCGCCGAGGTCGGCCGGGTGGACGCCGGCCAGGCCGCCGCCGCGCCGGCCGACGGGCGTGCGGACCGCCTCGATCAGGTATGCCTCCGTCATGTTCAGACCTTACCAAGCGAGCGCTTGATTGGTAAGGTGCCGGGCATGGAACCGTTGGACGCCCGTACCATTCCCGAGCTGGTGCGGGCCGGCGCCGCACGCTACGGCGACCGCGAGGCCGTCGTCGACGGCGAGGTGCGGCTGACGTACGCCGAACTGGCCGACCGGGCCGGCGCGTTCGCCGAGGCGCTTGCCGCCCGGGGGGTCGGCAAGGGCGATCGGGTCGCGCTGTGGGCGCCGAACGGCTGGCGCTGGGTCGTCGCCGCCCTCGGCATCGTCGCAGCCGGCGGGGTGCTCGTGCCGCTGAACACCCGATTCAAGGGGGCGGAGGCGGCCTACATCCTGGCCCGCAGCGGCACCCGGCTGCTGTTCGTCGACGACGGCTTCCTCGGCAACCAGTACGTTGCCGGCCTGGCCGAGGCGGCCGCCGAGACCCCGCTGCCGGCGCTGGCCGAGACCGTGACCCTCGCCGAGTGGGACCGGTTCCTGGCCGAGCGCCGCCCGGTCGAGGCGGTCGTGGAGCCCGACGACCTTTCGGACCTGTTCTTCACCAGCGGCACGACCGGGCAGCCGAAGGGCGCGATGCTCACGCACCGGCAGAGCACGCAGCTGTACGTCACCTGGAGCGAACTCGCGGACCTGCGCGAGGGCGACAGGTACCTGCTGGTGAACCCGTGCTTCAACACCTTCGGCTACAAGGCCGGCGTCATCGCCTGCCTGCTGCGCGGCGCGACCATCGTGCCGCAGGCCGTGTTCGACGTCCCCACCACGCTGGAGCTGGTCCAGCGCGAGCGCATCACGGTGCTGCCGGGGCCGCCGACGCTGTACACCTCGATGCTCGACCACCCCGGCCGCGGCGGCTACGACCTGTCCAGCCTGCGGGTCGCGGTCACCGGCGCGACGACCGTGCCCGTGGTGATGATCGAACGGCTGCGCGCCGAGCTGCGGCTGCAGACCGTGCTCACCGCCTACGGGCTCACCGAGTCCTGCGGTACGGCGACCATGTGCCGCCCCGACGACGATCCGCAGACCATCGCCACCACCTGCGGCGTCGCGGTCCCCGGCGTCGAGGTCCGGATCGATCCGGCCACCGGCGAGGTGCTGGTCCGCGGCTACAACGTCATGCGCGGGTACTTCGACGACCCCCGGGCGACCGCCGACGCCGTCGACGCCGACGGCTGGCTGCACACCGGGGACGTCGGCGTGCTCGACGAGCGCGGCTACCTGCGCATCACCGACCGGCTCAAGGACATGTTCATCGTCGGCGGGTTCAACGCCTACCCGGCCGAGATCGAGCAGGTCGTCGCCCGTCACCCGGCCGTGGCCGAGGTCGCCGTCATCGGCGTGCCCGACGAGCGGCTCGGCGAGGTCGCCCGCGCCTACGTGGTGGCCCGCCCCGGCCCGCCGCCGGACCCGGACGACCTGGCGTCCTTCTGCCGGACCCGGCTGGCCAACTACAAGCTGCCGCGTTCCTTCGTGCTCGTGCCGGCGCTGCCCCGCAACGCCAGCGGCAAGGTGCTCAAGACCAAACTCCGGGCGGGTGCGCAGTGAACGGGTTCACCGAGGGCGAGACCATCCTGGTCACCGGCGGGGCCAGCGGCATCGGCGCCGCGACCGCCGCCCTGGCCGCCCGGCTCGGGCTGCGGGTCGTGGTGTGGGACCTCGCCCCTGTCGCGGGCGGGTCCGTCGTGGACGTGCGCGACCCGGCCGCGGTCACCGCCGGGTTCGCCGCGGCCGGGCCGGTGCGCTACCTCGTCAACAACGCCGGTCCGGCCAGCGGCGGGCCCGCGCTCGCCTTCACCGACGGGCTCGCGGCCACCGCCGGCAGCGTCGAGGCGGTCACCTCGGCCTGGCTGGCCACCGGGCCCCCGGACGGGGCCGCCGTGGTGAACGTCGCCTCCGTCGCCGGGAACCTCGTCGGGACCGACTCCGCGTGGTACAGCGCCGGCAAGGCCGCCATCGCCGGGTACACCCGGCACCTGGCGACCCGGATCGCCCCACGCGTGCGGGCCAACGCCGTCGCCCCCGGGTTCATCGACACGCCCCGGATGGCCGGCTTCGCCGACACCCCGCTCGGCCGCGCGCTCGTCGAGCGCAACCCGATGCGCCGGGCGGGCCGCCCCGAGGACGTGGCCGCCGCGGTGCTGTTCCTGCTGTCCCCGGCCGCTGCCTACGTCAACGGCGTCCTGCTGCCGGTCGACGGCGGCTGGGTCGTCACCCAATAGCCACCAGAAAGGGGTCCACGTGGACGCCGTCATCGTTGCCGCGGCCCGCTCGCCGATCGGCCGGGCCAACAAGGGCTCGCTCACCGGCGTGCGCGCCGACGACCTCGCCGCGCAGATCGTCGGCAAGGCCCTCGCCAAGGTGCCCGCCCTCGACCCGGCCACGCTCGACGACCTCATCCTGGGGTGCGCGCAGCCGGCCGGCGAGCAGGGGTACAACCTCGGCCGCCAGGTCGCCATGCACCTCGGTTTCGACATGGTGCCCGGCACCACCGTCAACCGGTACTGCGCCTCCTCCCTGCAGGCGATCCGGATGGCCTTCCACGCCATCCGGGCGGGAGAGGGGCACGCGTTCGTGGCCGCCGGGGCTGAGATCGTCTCCCACTACGGCGCGGGCAAGTCCGACGGGATGCCCGGCACCCGCAACCCGCGCTGGCCGGAGCGCGCCGCCACGCTGCCGTGGAGCGACCCGCGGGAGCGCGGCGAGCTGCCGGACGTCTACATCGCCATGGGGGAGACCGCCGAGAACGTCGCCTCGCTGTGCGGCATCAGCCGCCGCGAGCAGGACGAGTTCGCCGTGCGCAGCCAGAACAACGCCGAGAAGGCCCAGGCCGACGGCTTCTGGGACCTCGACATCACCCCCGTCACCCTGCCCGACGGCACCGAGGTGCGCCGCGACGACGGCCCCCGCCCGGGCGTCACCCTGGACAAGGTCGCCACGCTGCAGCCGGTGTTCCGGCCCGACGGCACCGTCACCGCGGGCAACTGCTGCCCGCTCAACGACGGCGCCGCCGCCCTGGTCATCCTCAGCGCCGCCCGGGCCAGCGAGCTCGGCCTGGTCCCCCTCGCGCGGATCGTGGCCACCGGCGTGTCCGCGCTCAGCCCCGAGATCATGGGCCTCGGCCCGGTCGAGGCGAGCCGCCGGGCCCTGGCTCACGCCGGGATGAGCATCGGCGACGTCGACCTCATCGAGATCAACGAGGCGTTCGCGGCCCAGGTCATCCCGTCCTACCGGCAGCTGGGCGCCGACCCGGAGCGGGTGAACGTGCACGGCGGCGCGATCGCCGTCGGCCACCCCTTCGGCATGACGGGTGCGCGGATCGCCACGACGCTGCTCAACGGCCTGGTCCACCGCGACGCCACGATCGGTCTGGAGACCATGTGCACCGCCGGCGGCCAGGGCATGGCCCTCATCGTGGAGCGGCTCTCATGAGCGGGCCAACCGGGCATCTGTACGGCAAGGCCGTGGTCGTCACCGGGGCCGGGCGGGGGCTCGGGGCGGCGTACGCGCGCCTGGCCGCGGCCGAGGGCGCCGCGGTCGTGGTCAACGACGTGGACGAGGTCCAGGCCGAGGCGGTCGCCGCCGAGATCCGGGCGGCCGGCGGGCGGGCCGAGGCGGTCGCCGGCTCCGTCGCGGACTGGGACGGCGCCGGCGCGATCGTCGCCGCCTGCGTTGACGCGTTCGGCGCCATCGACGGCCTGGTCAACAACGCCGGGATCTTCCGGCTGGCCGGCCCCGCGGAGCAGGACCCGGCCGACTTCCGGGCCGTGCTCGAGGTCAACGTCCTCGGCACCGCCTACTGCGGCCTGCACGCGATCCGCGCCATGCTGCCCCGGGGCCGCGGCTCCATCGTCAACGTCACCTCCGGCGCGCACGCCGGCTCGGCCGCGATGGGCGCCTACGGGGCCAGCAAGGGCGCCGTGGCGTCGCTGACCTACTGCTGGGCCGCCGACCTGGCCGGCACCGGCGTGCGGGTCAACGCCGTCTCCCCGAACGCGCACACCCGCATGGCCGACGCCTACGAGGCCTATCTCGGCGCAGCCGCCCAGGGCCAGAACATCCACAAGCCGCCGGCCCAGAACGCGCCCGCGGTCGTGTACCTGCTCTCCGACGCCGCCGCCGCGCTGCACGGTCAGGTGGTCCGCCTCGACGGCGACGAGCTGTCGATGATGGCCCACCCGACCGTCATGGGCCACGGCGCGAGCGATCCGGCCTGGACCGTGGAGTCGGTGGCGGCCGCGTTCGCGGCCGGCGCCGTCGGTCCGCTCAGCCCGGTCGGGCTCCACCGCGCCTCAGCGGCGGGAGAGCCCGTCCAGGAACAGTGAGGTGCAGTCCTCGGCCAGCCGGGTGATCGGGTACTCCGCGGTTGGCTTGAACCAGCGCACCGACAGCCAGACCGCGTCACGCATCAGGCGGTAGAGGATCTTCGGGTCCAGGTCCTCGCGGACGACGCCCTGCGCGATGCCGGCCTCGAGCACCTCCAGCCAGGTGGACTGGACCTCCTTGCCGGCATTGCGCAGGTATCCGAACCGTTCGATCTGGATGAGGTAGTTGACGTCGTTCTGGTAGATCTCGGTGGCATGCGGGTGCGCCTCCACCACCTCGAGCGAGGCCACGATCAGGTCGTGCAGCCGCGTCCGGGGGTCGGTGTCGGCCGCCATCACCCGCTTGTACCGGGTGCGCAGGTCGTCCAGGTAGGAGGTGACGATCTCGTCGACCATCGCCTCCTTCGACTCGAAGTGGTGGTACAGGCTGCCGGACAGGATGCCCACCTCGTCGGCGATCTCACGCACCGTGGTCGCGGCCACGCCCTTGTTCGCGAACAGCGCCGCCGCGCTGGCGAGAATCCGCTCGCGTCGGTCCCCAGATTCCCGCGCCATCCCGTGTTCCTTTGCAGTGAAGGTGATGTATCCCGCTGAACTCAGCACGGAGTGTACCGAGCCTGTGAGAAAACGAGTGTAGCCCAAACAAGCAAGCGCTTGGTACGGTCGCGGGGTAAGCGACCTCCGGGAGTAAGGCGGCCAAACACTGCGATGGCGAACAAACAGATGTCCCCGGACGAGGTCGTGGCGCGGCTGCGCTCCGGCATGACCATCGGGATCGGCGGCTGGGGGTCGCGGCGCAAGCCGATGGCCCTGATCCGGGCGATCCTGCGCTCCGACCTGACCGACCTCACCGTGGTCAGCTACGGCGGGCCCGACGTCGGCCTGCTGCTGGCCGCGAAGAAGGTCCGGCATTTGGTGTACGGCTTCGTCTCCCTCGACTCCATCCCGCTGGAGCCCCACTTCCGGGCGGCCCGGCAGGCCGGCGCCGTCGAGGTGACCGAGTACGACGAGGGCATGCTGCGCTGGGGGCTCTACGCCGCCACCTGCCGGCTGCCGTTCCTGCCCAGCCGGGTCGGCCTCGGCTCCGACGTGCTGCGGGTCAACCCCGCGCTGCGGACCATCTCCTCGCCGTACGGCGGCGAGGAGCTCGTGGCGGTGCCGGCCCTGTCGCTGGACGCCGCCCTGGTGCACCTCAACCGGGCCGACGTGTACGGCAACGCGCAGTACCTCGGCGCCGACCCGTACTTCGACGACCTCTTCTGCACCGCGGCCGAGCGCGCGTACGTGTCGGTCGAGCGGATCGTGCCGACCGCGGAGCTGACCCGGGAGGCGCCCGTGCAGTCGCTGCTGCTGCAGCGGTGGATGGTGCACGGCGTGGTCGAGGCCCCGGGCGGCGCCCACTTCACGTCCTGCGAACCGGACTACGGGCGGGACGAGGCGTTCCAGCGCGAGTACGCCGAGGCCGCCGCCGACCCGCAGGCCTGGACCGCGTTCTACGAGCGGTACCTGGCCGGCGACGAGAGCGCCTACCGTGCCGCGGTCGAGCAGAGGGGGATGGCGGCATGAGCGGTTCAGAGCGAAGCGGAGGTGACGGCGTGAGCACCGCGACTCGGGCCGAGGTTTGTGTGGTCGCGTGCGCGGAGGCGTGGCGCGGCGACGGGGAGATCCTGGCCAGCGCGATCGGCCTGGTCCCGACGATCGCCGCCCGGCTCGCCCGGGCCACCTTCGAGCCGGACCTGCTGCTCTCCGACGGCGAGGCCCTGCTGGCCCGCGGCACGTGGGCGATCGGCGAGGCGCCGCCCGAGATCGAGGGCTGGATCCCGTTCCGCGCCGTCTTCGACCTGCTCTGGGGCGGCCGGCGGCACGTGATGATGGGCCCGAGCCAGATCGACCGGTACGGCAACGCGAACATCTCCGCCATCGGCGACTTCGCCCGCCCGACCCGCCAGCTGCTCGGCGTGCGGGGTGCCCCCGGCAACACGGTGAACCACCCCACCAGCTACTGGGTGCCGCGGCACGGCAAGCGCTCGTTCGTAGCCGCCGTCGACATGGTCAGCGGCGTGGGCTACGACCGCGCGACGGCGCAGCCCGAGGCCGGCCGCTTCCACGAGCTGCGCCGGGTGGTCAGCAACCTGGGGGTGTTCGACTTCCGCACCGAGGACCACCGGATGCGCCTGGTGTCGGTGCACCCGGGCGTGACGGTGGCCGAGGTGCTGGACGCCACCGGTTTCGACCTGGTGGTACCGGATGAGGTGCCCGAGACCCGCGAGCCCAGCGACGCCGAGCTGACCCTGATCCGCGAGGTGATCGACCCGACCGGCGCCCGCGCCCGCGAGGTTGCGGGATGAGCGGTCCGCAGCGTTGCGGAGGGGCCGCTCACCATGGGCGCAGTGTCACCCGGCGTTACCGGAGCGAAGCGGAGGTGACGGCGTGAGCGGATCGTTGCGCACGCCGATCTGTGACCTGTTCGGGGTCAAGTACCCGATCGTGCAGACCGGCATGGGCTGGGTCTCCGATGCCCGCCTGACCGCGGCCACCGCCGAGGCGGGCGGGCTCGGCATCCTGGCCAGCGCGACCCTGACGTACGAGGAACTCGCCACGGCGATCGCGGACGTGAAGGCCCGCACCGACCGGCCCTTCGGGGTGAACCTGCGGGCCGACGCGCCCGACGCCGCCCGCCGGGTCGACCTGCTCATCCGCGAGGAGGTCCGGGTCGCCTCGTTCGCGCTGGCCCCGAAGCCGGAGCTCATCGACCGGCTCAAGTCGGCGGGTGCGGTGGTCGTGCCGTCCGTCGGCGCCCGCCGGCACGCCGAGAAGGTCGCCGGCTGGGGCGCTGACGCCGTGGTGGTCCAGGGCGGCGAGGGCGGGGGCCACACCGGCCCGGTCCCCACCACCCTGCTGCTGCCGCAGATCGTCGACGCCGTGGACATCCCGGTCATCGCCGCGGGCGGGTTCTACGACGGCCGGGGGCTCGTCGCGGCGCTCGCCTACGGGGCCGCCGGGATCGCCATGGGCACCCGGTTCCTGCTCACCGCCGACAGCCCGATCGCCGAGGACGTCAAGCGGCGCTACCTGGCCGCCACCGTCACGGATACGGTCGTGACCGACGCGCTGGACGGCGTACCGCAGCGGGTCCTCAAGACCCCCTTCGTCGAGGAGCTCGCCGGGCGGTCGGCCGGGTGGCGCCTGGCCCGGGCCGTCGGCTCCGCGCGGGCGTTCCGCCGGCTGACCGGGCGGTCGTGGCTGTCGCTGCTGCGCGAGGGGCGGGCGATGCGCGGGCACGGGCTGCGCTACGACCAGGTGCTCCTCGCCGCGAACACGCCGATGCTCATCCGCGCCGCCATGGTCGAGGGCCGCGCCGACGCCGGGGTGATGGCCAGTGGCCAGGTCACCGGGCTCATCGCCGACCTGCCCAGCTGCGCCGAGCTCATCGGGCGGATCGTGGCCGAGGCCGAGGCGACCCTGAAGCGGCTCGCCTGATGCCCGCCTACGCCATCGAGGGCGTCGTCCCGGTCGTGCACCCGACCGCGTTCGTGCACCCGAGCGCCGTGCTCATCGGCGACGTCCACGTCGGGGCGGACTGCTACGTCGGCCCGCTCGCCAGCCTGCGCGGTGACTTCGGCCGCATCGTCATGCAGGACGGCTCGAACCTGCAGGACTCCTGCGTGTTCCACACCTTTCCCGGCACCGCCGCGGTGCTGGGCCGCGACGGGCACGTGGGCCACGGCGCGGTGCTGCACGGCTGCCGCATCGGCGACGGGGGGCTCGTCGGCATGAACGCCGTCGTCATGGACGGGGCCGAGGTCGGCGAGCAGGCGTTCGTCGGCGCGCACGCGTTCGTGAAGGCCGGGTTCGTCGTGCCGCCGCGCACCCTGGCCGCCGGCTCGCCGGCCCGGGTCGTGCGCGAGCTGACCGACGAGGAGCTGGCCTGGAAGGCCAACGGGACCCGGGTGTACCACGAGCTGACCGCGCGCAGCCTTGCCACGCTGCGCGAGGTCGACCCGCTGCCCGAGGCGGAGGCGGACCGCCCGGCGCTGTCCACGACCGCGGCGACGGCCGTGCCCCTGGACGTACAACGTGCTGGTAAACCAAACAAGCGCTTGGTAGAGTGACGCCATGGTGAGCAAACCCGCCGGTCACGGCCTGCTCGAGGGCCGCACGGTGCTCGTGACCGCCGCGGCCGGCACCGGGATCGGCTTCGCAACGGCGCAGCGCTGCGCCGAGGAGGGCGCCACGGTCGCGATCAGCGACCGGCACGAGCGGCGCCTCGCCGAGGCCGCCGAACGCCTGGGCGCCCTCGCGGTGCCGTGCGACGTCACCGACGAGGCCCAGGTGCGGCGGCTGTTCGACACCGTCGCCGAGCGGCTCGGCGGCCTCGACGTGCTGGTCAACAACGCCGGCCTGGGCGGCACCGCGAACATCGTCGACATGACCGACGAACAGTGGGCCTCGGTGCTGGACGTCACCCTCACCGGCACGTTCCGCTGCACCCGGGCGGCGCTGCGGCACATGATGCCGCGCGGCCGCGGGGTCATCGTCAACAACGCCTCCGTCATCGGCTGGCGGGCCCAGGCCGGCCAGGCGCACTACGCCGCGGCCAAGGCCGGCGTCATGGCCCTCACCCGGGTCTCGGCGGTCGAGGCGGCCGCGGCCGGGGTCCGGGTCAACGCGGTCGCGCCCAGCCTCGCGATGCACCCGCACCTGGCCAAGGTCACCACCTCGGAGCTGCTGGAGGAGCTGGCCGGGCGCGAGGCCTTCGGGCGGCCGGCCGAGCCGTGGGAGGTGGCCAACGTGATCGTGTTCCTGGCCAGCGACTACAGCAGCTACATGACCGGCGAGGTCGTCTCCGTCAGCAGCCAGCACCCTTAGGAGGAGCCTTGGTCGACGACAGCGCCGCCGGGGTCACCGGCGAGCCCTTCGTCCTGGACGTCGAGCGCGGCAAGATCCGCGAGTTCGCCCGCGCGACCCGCTCGGCCAACCCGGCCTACCTGGAGGCCGAGGACCCGGTGGTACCGCCGACGTTCCTCACCACCGCCTTCTTCTGGCAGACCGGGGCCAGCGACCCGTGGGCCGCGGTGGCCATGGACCAGCACAAGGGCCTGCACGCCGAGCAGGAGTTCGTGTTCCACGGGCCGCCGCCGCGGGCCGGCACGCGGCTCGTCGGCCGCTCCCGCATCGAGTCGGTCACCCGCAAGGAGGGCCGCTCCGGACCCCTCGCGTTCGCCGTGATGGTGACCGAGTTCCACGACGAGAGCGGGCGGCTCGTCGCCACCACGCGGCTGACGGGGGTGGAGACCGGATGAGCGCGCTCGTCATCGGGCCACTCACCCGCACCGACCTGGTCCGCTACCAGGGGGCGTCGGGCGACTTCAACCCGATCCACCACGACGAGGCCTTCGCCCGGCAGGCCGGGCTGGACGCGCCGCTGTCGCTGGGCATGCTCCAGGCCGGCTTCCTGGCCACCTGGGCCACCGACCGGTTCGGCGCCGCCAACGTGCGGGCCTTCCGGGTCCGGTTCGCCGCCCGGGTCTTTCCCGGGGACACCGTCACCTGCGACGGCACCGTGACGGCCCGGCGCACCGGCGAGATCGACGTCGAGATGACCTGCACCAAACAGGACGGGACCGTCGCCGTGTACGGCTGGGCGACCTTCGCAATCGATGGGGACCAATGATCGAGGCAAGCGTGGACGATCTCGGCGTCGCCGAGATCGTCGTCAACAATCCGCCGGTGAACGCCCTGCCGGTCAAGGGCTGGTTCGACCTCGCCGCGGCGCTGCAGCACGCCGGGGCCGACCCGGCCGTGCGGGCCGTCGTGCTGCGCGCCGAGGGCCGCGGCTTCAACGCCGGGGTCGACATCAAGGAACTGCAGGCGGCCACCGGCTTCGGCGCGCTCGTCGGCGTCAACCGGGGCTGCGCGGCCGCGTTCGCCGCCGTCTACGACTGCCCGGTGCCGGTGGTCGCCGCAGTGCACGGCTTCTGCCTCGGCGGCGGCATCGGCCTGTGCGGCAACGCCGACATCATCGTGGCCGCCGACGACGCCACCTTCGGCCTGCCGGAGGTGGACCGGGGCGCGCTGGGCGCCGCGACCCACCTGGCCCGGCTCGTGCCGCAGCACAAGATGCGCGCGATGATGTACACCTCGGCCACCGCGACAGCCGCCGAGCTGCACGCCTTCGGGTCGGTCCTGCGGGTCGTGCCCCGGGCCGAGCTGCGCGCGGCCGCGCTCGAGGTGGCGCACGGCATCGCGGCCAAGGACCCGGTGGTCATCCGGGCGGCCAAGGAGTCGCTCAACGGCATCGACCCCTGGGATCCGAAGCGCAGCTACCGCTACGAGCAGGGGTTCACCTTCGAGCTCAACCTCACCGGCGTCGCCGACCGCGTCCGGGACGAGTTCGGGCGATGACCGGCGTCGACCTCACCGACACCCCGGCCGAGGCCGCCTTCCGGACCGAGGCCCGCGCATGGCTGCGGGCCAACGTGCCCGCCGAACCGTTGCCGTCCGGCGACACCCGCGAGGGCTTCGCCGCCCACCTCGACTGGGAGCGGCGCCTCTTCGACGCCCGCTGGGCCGTGGTCTCCTGGCCGCGGGAGTACGGCGGCCGCGACGCCTCGCTGTGGCAATGGCTGGTGTTCGAGGAGGAGTACTACGCCGCCGGCGCGCCCCAGCGGGTCACCCAGAACGGCATCTTCCTGCTCGCCCCGACGCTGTTCGAGTTCGGTACGCCGCAACAGCGCGATGTGCTGCTGCCGCGCATGGCCGCGGCGCAGGACCTGTGGTGCCAGGGCTGGTCGGAGCCCGGCGCCGGCAGCGACCTGGCCGCCATCGCCAGCCGCGCCGAGCGCACCGACGGCGGCTGGCGGCTGCGCGGCCAGAAGACCTGGACCACCCGCGGCGCCTTCTGCACCCACCTGTTCGGCCTGTTCCGTACCGATCCCGACGCACCGCGGCACCGCGGGCTCACCTACTTCCTCGTGCCGCTCGACGCCCCCGGCGTGACCGTGCGCGGGTTCGGCCGCCTCGACGGCGACGAGGGCTTCGCCGAGGTCTTCTTCGACGACGTGTTCGTGCCCGACGACGCCGTGCTCGGCGGCGTGGACCAGGGCTGGCGGGTCGCGATGGCGACCACCGGCTCGGAGCGCGGCCTCACCCTGCGCTCGCCCGGCCGCTTCCTGCACACCGCCGAGCGGCTCGTCGCGCTCGCGGTCGCCCGCGGCGACCGGCTGCGCCCGGCCACCCGCGAGCGGGTGACCCGCGCCTGGCTGCGCGCCCGCGCCTACCGGCACTTCACCCTCCACCAGGTGACCGGGCTGGTCGAGGGCCGCCCGCCGGGCGCCCGGGCGAGCCTCAACAAGCTCTACTGGTCGCAGCTCGACATCGACCTGCACGAGGTCGCGCTGGAACTGCTCGGCGCCGAGGCGCTGCTGGACTCGCCGTGGACCCGTGGCTTCCAGTTCTCCCTCGCCGGGCCGATCTACGCCGGCACCAACGAGATCCAGCGAAACATCGTCGCCGAGCGCGTGCTCGGCCTGCCCAGGGCCTGAACGGGGACTTGTCATGCGTTTCGCGCCGAACGAGGAGCAACTGGCCCTCGCCGATGCCGTCCGCGAGCCCCTCGCCGCCGCCGACTGGGACGCCCTCGCCGCGATGGGCGTCTTCGACTCCGGCCTGGCCGAGACCGACCTCGTCGGGGTGCTGGAGGCCGTGGGGTACTCGGCCGTCCCGCTGCCGGTCTCGGCGACCGCGTTCGTGGCCGGGCCGCTGCTGGCCGCCGCCGGGGACCCGCGGGCCGCCGACGTCGCCGCCGGCCGGGCCCGGATCGCCCTCGCCGGGCCGGACGGGCTCACCCCGTTCGGCGGGCACGCCGACCGGATCCTCCACCTCGACGGGTCCACCGCCCGGCTCGCCGCGGCCGCGGGCGACCCGGCGCCGGCCGTGGACCCGTTCCTGGACGCCGCCTGGTCCACCGGGGCCGAGGTCGTCACCGCCGACCCGGCCCTGGTGCGCACCGCGCGGCTGCGGGCCGGGCTGGCCGTCGCGGCCGAACTGGTCGGGGTCGGGCGGCGGATGCTCGACCTCACCGTCGGCTACGTCAAGCAGCGCCACCAGTTCGGCGCGCCGATCGGCAGCTTCCAGGCGGTCAAGCACCACCTCGCCGACGCCGCGCTCGGCCTCGAGTTCGCCGCCCCGGAGGTCCTCGCGGCCGCCTGGTCGGTCGAGCACGATGCCGACGCGGAGCGGGCCGTGGACGCCGCCGTGGTGCTCGCCGCCGAGGCCGCCCACGCCGCCGGCCGGGCCGCGATCCAGTGTCACGGCGCCATCGGCTACACGGTCGAGTACGAGCTGCACCGGTACGCCAAGCGGGCCTGGGCCCTCGAGGCTCTCGCCGAAACCGGGGCCCGGCTCGACCGGCTCGCCGCATCCCTCGACCTACCGGAGACCGCCCGATGAGCGAACAAGCAGAAGAGGTCGTGCGCTACCGCACCGAGGGGCCGGTCGCCGTGGTGACCATGCACCGGCCCAGGTACCGCAACGCGCAGAACTCGGCCATGACGTACGCCCTCGACGACGCGTTCGGCCGGGCCGCCGCCGACGACGACGTCAAGGTGATCGTGCTGGCCGGCGCCGGGGACCACTTCTCCGCCGGGCACGACATCGGCACCCCCGGCCGCGACATCGACAGGTCGTTCCCGCGCCGGGCCGGGCTGTGGTGGGACCACGTCGGCAAGGAAGGGGCGGAGAGCCGCTTCGCCCGCGAGTCCGAGGTGTACCTGGGCATGTGCCGCCGCTGGCGGGAGCTGCCGAAGCCGACCATCGCCATGGTCCAGGGGGCCTGCGTCGCCGGCGGCCTGATGCTCGCCTGGTGCTGCGACCTCGTCGTCGCCGCCGACGACGCGTTCTTCGCCGACCCCGTGGTGCGCATGGGCATCCCCGGCGTCGAGTACTTCGCCCACCCCTGGGTCATGGGCCCCCGCTACGCCAAGGAGTTCCTGTTCCTCGGCGAGCGGGTGCCGGCCGAGCGGGCGCTCGCGCTGGGCATGGTGAACCGGGTCGTGCCCCGGGCCGACCTCGAGGCGTCCACGATGGACATCGCGAACCGGATCGCGACCATGCCCCGGCTCGGGCTGGCCCTGACCAAGAAGGCGGTCAACCAGGCCGAGGACCTCATGGGCCTGCGGGCCGGCATGGACTCCGTCTTCGGCCTGCACCACGTCGCCCACGCTCACAACGCCGAGGTCGGCCGGGATTCCCTGGCCGGGCACGACGCCCGCTCGATGCGCGACGGCGGCCGGCCGTGACGTTGCGCTACGCCGGCCGCGTCGCCCTGGTCACCGGGGCCGCCTCCGGCATCGGCGCGGCCACGGTGCGCCGGCTGCTCGACGAGGGCGCGCGGGTCGCCGCGCTCGACGTGCGCCGGGCCGAGGAGGGGCCGGACCTGCTGGCGCTCGAAGGCGACGTGCGCGACGAGGCACAGGTCGCCGCGGCCGTCGCCCGGGCCGCCGAGTGGGGCGGGCGCCTCGACCTCGTCGCCAACGTGGCCGGGGTCGCCTCCTACCAGCACACCACCGACGTGACCCTCGGCGAGTGGGAGCGGGTCCTCGGCGTGAACCTCACCGGGACCTTCCTGGTCTGCCGGGCCGCCCTGGCGCACCTCGTCGCCGCCGGCGGGGCGATCGTCAACGTGGCCTCCCT
Source organism: Dactylosporangium sp. NPDC051485 (assembly GCF_040682015.1). NCBI lineage: Bacteria > Bacillati > Actinomycetota > Actinomycetes > Micromonosporales > Micromonosporaceae > Dactylosporangium > Dactylosporangium sp. NPDC051485. The sequence continues at coordinate 17,242 of NZ_JBFAZW010000101.1, read as the reverse complement.
CGCCGGGGTGCGCGGGTGGCGCTACAGCGCCGCGTACTCGGCGGCCAAGGGCGGCGTCGTCGCGCTCACCCGGTCCCTCGCCGTCGAGTACGCGCCGCACGGCGTCCGGGTCGCCTGCGTCTGCCCCGGGTCGGTGGACACCCCGCTGCGGGCCGGGCTCGTGCCGGTACCGAATCCGCATCCACGGCTCGCCGGGCACGGCGGGGCGCTGCTCGACCCGCCCGTCGCCGACCCGGCCGAGGTGGCCGCGGCGATCGCGTACCTGGGCGCGGCCGAGGCCCGCTTCGCCACCGGTGCCATCCTGCGCCTGGACGGGGGAGCCGGTGTCTGAGACCATCGCCGACTTCGTGGCCCGCAACGACCCGGATCGGGTCGCCTTCCACGCGCCCGAGGGGACCATCACCTGGGGCGAGTACGACCGCCTGTCCTCCCGGCTGGCGCAGTCCTATGTGGACTCCGGCCTGGAGCCGGGGGACCGGCTGGCCGTGTTGCTCACCGGCGGGGCGCTGACGCACGTGGCCTACCTGGCCGCGCAGAAGGCCGGGATCGTTACCGTCGGCATCGGGCCGCGGGCCGGGGACGCCGAGATCAGCCACCTCCTGCGCAAGACCGGCGCGTCGTTGGTGACGCGCGCGGTGCACCGCGGTCGTCCCGGCGCGGACATCGCCGCCCGTTGTGGTGCGCCGCGGCATGTCGTGGTAGATATGTCCCCTTCTGGACAGAGCGCTCTGGGCGCGGGGCTCGGCGCCGGCGACATCTTCTTCCTCAACTCCACATCCGGGACGACCGGGCTGCCGAAGGTCGTGCGGCAGACCATGGACAACCGCAAGTACTTCGGGCCGCTCGCCCACGCCGCCGGGCGCTTCGGCCCGGACGAGGTCTTCGCCTCCGTGCTGCCGGCGCCCTACGGGTTCGGGCTGTGGAGCGCCCACGTGGTCCCGGCCATGTACGGCTACCCGACCGTCCTCACCGCCGAGTTCGACGCCGCCGAGACGCTGCGGCTCATCGAGGAGCACCGGGTCACCGTCCTGTGCGCGGTCACCGCCCAGTTCATCATGCTGCTCAACGACCCCGGCTTCGCCCGCGCCGACCTGTCCTCGCTGCGGGTCATGTTCACCGGCGGCGAGCGCGTGCCGTACGCCCGGGCGCGGGAGTTCGAGGAGCGCACCGGGTGCGCGGTGCTGCAGTTCTACGGCTCCAACGAGGCCGGGCCGATCTCGGTGACCACAGTGGACGATCCGCCCGAGCGGCGGCTCACCACCGCCGGCCGGCCGATCCCCGCCGTGCGGCTGCGGCTGCTCGACGGCGGGCAGATCGCGGTCAACGGGCCGGGGTGCACGCCCGGGTACCTCGACGACGAGCCGGCCAACGCCGCCCTGTTCGGGCCGGACGGCTGGCTGCGGACGGGGGACCGCGGGGCGGTGGACGAGCTGGGGTACCTCTCCATCACCGGGCGGATCGCGGACTTCATCATCCGTGGCGGGCACAACGTCAGCGCCCTCGTCGTCGAGGAGGCCGTCGCGAGCCACCCGGCGGTCGCCGCCGTGGCCGTGGTCGCGGCGCCCGACCCGGTGCTGGGCGAGCGGGTCTGCGCCTACGTGGTGACCCGCGCGCCGCTCACCCTGGACGAGCTGCGGGTGCACCTGGACGCGGGCGGGGTGAGCAAGCAGAACTGGCCCGAGCACCTCGTCGGGCTGCCCGCGCTGCCGCTGGGCACCGGCGGCAAGGTGGACAAGGCCGCCCTGCGCGCCGATGCCGCGCACCGGTTCGCTACTGCAGGCTGATCAGGGTCTGGGCGACCTGGCCGTCGCCGACCGGGCGGCCGTCCGCCGTGGCCCTGACGTCGAAGAGGTAGCGGCGGCCGCGCGTCTCCACGAGCGCGGCCGTCACGATCAGCGTCTGCCCCCTCCGCGCCGGGCCGGTGTGCCGGATGCCGATCCAGGTGCCCAGCGAGGCGGTGGCGGTGCCGAAGTGCGGCCGCAGCACGTCGGCCGCGGTGTCCTCCATGAAGGCGATGAGGGTCGGGGTGCTCAGCACCGGATCGGCGCCGGGGACGTGGTCGGTGGTGTGCTCCTCGGCCACCGTGAAGCGCCGCGTGTACGCGGGCCTGCGGGTGACGCCGGGGCCGAGCAGGTCGTGGGGCCGGGCCGCGCGGGCCGGGCCGCGTCGTACCCGCAGGTCGGCCACGATCCGCTCGCCGGCCGCGATCCGCACGGTGACGGTGTGCTCGTCGCGGGCCGCGACGTAGGCCCGCGCGTCGGCGTCGATGTGGTGGCCGTGCCAGACCAGCTGGTCCACGTGGGCGTCCGGTGGGACGGGCACGGGTGGGAGGGCGGCCGAGACCGGGAGGTCCAGCGGTACGCCGATCGGGGCCTGCCAGATGTCGTCCACGCGCTCGCTCCCGCCTTGACACCGTTGATCTGCCGGGAACAGAATGGCACAACCAAGCGCTTGTTTGGTAGGAGGTTATGGTGAATGTACACGGGCGCTATGTCGCCGACCGGCTCGCCGAGGTCGGGCGGTGGGGCTCCGAAACCCTGCCCGACGTGGTGCGTCGCCACGCCGCGGAGAATCCGGACGGGCTCGCGTTCATCGCGGGGGAGCACCGGATGACCTGGCGTCAGTTCGACTCGTGGTCGACCGCGTTCGCCCGCCGGCTCGTCGCCGCCGGGCTCGAGCGCGGTGCGCGGGTCGGGGTGCTGCTGCCCGACGGGGTCGAGGTGCACGTGGTGTACCTGGCGGCGATGAAGGCCGGCGTGGTCGTGGTCGCGATCGGCCCGCGCGCGGCCCGCCTCGAGATTCGCCACCTGCTCACGGTGGGCGGCGCGACCGCCCTGGTGAGCTTCGCGTCGCACCGCGACGCCCCCGTCGCCTCGCTGGTCGACGGCCTCGGCATCGGCACCCACGTGGTGCTCGACGGGTCCTTCCCGGAGCCGGCCGATGCGGTCGATCTCTCGGGCCGGGCACTCGGGATCGGGGAGGTGCACCTGCTCAACTCGACGTCGGGCACCACCGGCATGCCCAAGTGCGTGGTGCACAACCAGAACCGCTGGTTCTACTACCACGAGCTCGCGGCCGAGTGCGGCGACCTGCGCGGCGACGACGTGTTCCTGGCGCTGATCCCGGCGCCGTACGGCTTCGCGCAGTGGACCGCGAACTTCACCCCGACCCTGCTGGGCGCCCCGACGGTCGTCATGCCCCGCTTCAACGCCGACGAGGCGCTGCGCCTGATCGAGCGCGAACGGATCACCGTGGTCTGCTGCGTCAGCACCCAGTTCATCATGATGCTGAACTCCCCGGTGCTGGAGGAGGTCGACCTCTCCTCGCTGCGCTGCATGTTCACCGGCGGCGAGGCGGTGCCCTTCGAGCGGGCCGCGGAGTTCGAGCGTCGCACGGGCGCCAAGGTCCTGCAGTTCTTCGGCTCCAACGAGACCGGCGCGCTGTCGCGCACCTCGGTCCGCGACACGACCGACCAGCGCCTGCGCACCGCCGGCCGGGTCATCGACGAGATGCGGGTGCGGCTGTTCGCCGAGGACGGCTCCGACGTGACCGCGGCGGGCGGCCCGGGGCAGGCCGCCTGCGCCGGCCCCGCGACCTGCCTGGGGTACTACGACGACCCGGCCGCCAACGAGCGGCTGTTCACCCCGGACGGCTGGATGCTGACCGGCGACATCTGCACCATCGACGCCGACGGGTACCTGCGCGTGGTGGACCGCAAGTCGGACTTCATCATCCGCGGCGGCAAGAACATCAGCGCCGCCGCCGTCGAGGACCACGTCGGCGCCCACCCGGCGGTGGCCATGGTCGCCGCCGTGGCGATGCCGGACCCCACGTTCGGCGAGCGCGTCTGCGCCTTCGTGGTCCTGCGCGAGTCCACCACCCTGACCCTCGACGATCTGCGCGCCCATCTGGACGCCCGCGGCGTGTCGCGGGAGAACTGGCCCGAGCGCCTGGAGATCGTCGACGACCTGCCCCGCGGCTCCGGCGGCAAGGTCGCCAAGGCCCAGCTGCGCCAGCGCTTCAACGCGCCGGCCTGATCCTCGGGCAGGCCGGTTCCTGGCCGGGGCGTCTCCCCCGGCGCCCAGGCCAAGCTCCGGCCTGCCCGGCGCGCTCGGGGCGGCCATCGGCTCCCCGATCGGTGCCCGGCTGGCCAAGCGCCGGCGCGACCAGTTCGCGCGTTTCCTATTGAGTCGATCGGAAAACCCTATTACCGTCACGACGTGCTCTCATCGAAGCCCATGTCTCGCCGCGCCGTGCTGGCGACCGCCGCCGGCGCAGGCGCCGCCACCGTACTGATCCCGTCGCCGGCCGGCGCCACCGCGCCGCGGATCGACACGCTGCTCGAGTGGTACGACCGCACCGCCAACACCATCGGGGTCATCACCGGCCCCCAGCAGGTGACCAACAGCCGCACCTGGGCCGTCTCCTGGATCGCCGCCTGGCGCGCGGTGTCGTCCGTCCGTCCGGGCGCCGACGCCGAGCTCGCACTGGCCGCCGCGGTCCACGAGACGCTCATCACCACCAACCCGGCCGCCGCCCCGGCGCTGGACGCCGCACTCGCGGCCACCCTGGCCCGGCTGAGCGTCCGGCACCCGGACCGGTCCGTCGCCGCCGGCGTCGCCGCCGCCCGCGCGGTGCTCGCCGAGCGGGCCGGCGACGGGCTCGATCCCGCCTCGGTCAACCGGCCGTTCACCCCGCCGCCGGCCGCGCCCGGCGTCTGGCAGCCGACGCCGCCCGCCTTCGCCGCGCCGGTCCAGTCAGGTCAGGGCGACGGCCGCCCGTTCCTGGTGCGCAGCGTGGAGCCGCTGCAGCCGGGCCCGCCGCCGGCCCTCGGCAGCGCCGTCTACCTCCGCGACCTCGCCGAGTCGCGGGCGATCGGGGCCGTGGACAGCGCCGTGCGCACGCCCCAGCAGACGGCGGTGGCCCGGTTCTGGTCGCAGACCTCACTCAACGGCTTCACCGGCGCGCTGCGCACGACCGTCGCGCCGCACGGCTCGCACGCCGCGGACCGGCGCCCACTCGCCAAGCGCATCGCCCTCATCGCCCTGTTCCACGCGGCGACGATCGACGCGCAGATCACGACCTACAAGGCAAAGTACCGGTACCTGTTCTGGCGTCCGGTCACCGCCATCCGCACCGGCTCCATCGCCCCGGACCCGTCGTGGACGCCGTTGATCGCCACGCCCGCCCACCCGGAGTACCCCTCGGGTCACACCACCTACGCCGGCGCCGCCCAGGCGGTACTGGAGACGCTCGCCGGCCCGCCGAGGGCGGAGTTCGCCCTGACGAGTGCGGTGGCCACCGACGTGACGCTGACGTACCGGCGGTGGTCGGAGCTGACGCGCGACAACATCGACGCGCGCGTCTGGGAGGGCGTCCACTTCCGCAACACCGACGAGGTGGGGGCCGCCGTCGGCCGGCGGGCCGCCCTGGCCGCACTTTCCCGCTGGCACGGTCGGCCGCTGTAGACGCCGGCCGGGCTCAGGCCGGCGCCTCCGCTGCGCTCCGGCGCCGGCCTGAGCTGATGCTGTGCCGATGTTTCGCGGCCCCTCCGCTGCGCTCCGGCTACGGGACGAGGACCAGGCGGCCGCGCAGGCCGCCGGACTCCAGCGTTCGGTGGGCGTCGGCCACGTCGGTCAAGGGGAGGGTGGCGGCCACGCGCAACGTCAGGCCGGAGGCGGCCAGGGTGGCCAGGCGCGGGCCGTCGGCGCGGATCCAGACGTTGGCCACGCGGATGCCGCGCAGCGGGGGCGGCGCCGCGCCGCTGAGCACGGACACGAAGGCGCCGGCGCCGCGGACCGCGTCCAGTGCCCGGATGCCCAGGCTGGCCACGTCGACGGCGGCGTCCACCCCACCCGGAGCCAGGGCGCGGACCGCGGCGGCCAGGTCGTCGGACGGGGGCACCACCTCGGCGGCGCCCAGCGACCGCACGAGTGACTCGTCGCCGGCGCGGGCCACGGCGATCACCCTGGCCCCCGCGCGGGCCGCCAGTTCGACCGTATAGCCGCCCACCGCGCCGGCCGCGCCCGTCACCAGCAAGGTTTCCGGCCGCCGGGGAAGCAGGTCCAGGGACTGTGCGGCGGTCAGGGCGTTGAGCGGCAGGGTGGCGGCCGCGACCAGGTCGGTGTCCTCGGGCAGGCGGGCGGTGGCGGCGGCATCCAGTACCACGAAGTCCGCCTGGGCCTTCGCAGCCAATCCGGGGAGGTCGGACAGGCCGATCACCCGGTCGCCGGGGGCGAAGTCCTCGACGGACGGGCCGACGGCATCGACGACTCCGGACACGTCCCAGCCCAGGCCCACGACCTCCCGATCGAGCATGATGCCGGCGCGGGTCAGGGCGCCCGTTCTGGTCTGGACGTCGACCGGGTTCACGGCGGCGGCGGCCACGCGGATGCGGACCTGGGCCGGGCCGGGGACCGGTTCGGGGACGTCGGTCACCTCCAGGACCTCGGGGCCGCCGTACGCGCGAATAGTCACAGCTCTCATGCCTCAACCGTATGGAGAGCTACTCTCTATCGGGAAGTACGCACTCCGGGGTGCGTACCGTACCGGGAGGTGGGGCCATGGCGACGCGGACGGTGGCGCAGCGGCGGGAGCAGCGGCGGCTCGAGTACGACGCGTTCATGGCCAGCTGCCCGGCCCGCAAGCTGCTCGACCGCATCAGCGACAAGTGGGTGAGCCTCGTGCTCACCGCGCTGGCCGGGGGACCGCAGCGCTACAGCGACCTCAGCCGCCGCATCGCCGGCGTCAGCCAGAAGATGCTCACCCAGACGCTGCGCACCATGGAGCGCGACGGGCTGCTGACGCGCACGGTCACGGCCTCGGTGCCGGTGCGCGTCGACTACCGGCTCACCGCGCTCGGGGAGAGCCTGCTGCCGCTCATGGCCTCGATCAAGGCGTGGGCCGAGACGCACATCGAGGCGGTCGAGCGGGCGCAGGCCTCCTACGACGAGTCCTCAGCCCAGTAGCTCGCGCAGGCGGGTGCGCTGGATCTGGCCCGTGGCCGGGGTGCGCGGGATCGCCGGCACCACGGCCACGCGCCGCGGCAGCTTGAACGAGGCCAGGCGGCCGTCGACGTGCTCGCGGATCGCGGCCGGGGTCGGGGCGCCGGCGCCGGGCGGGAGCACGAACACGGCGCAGACCGTCTCGCCCCACTTCGGGTCGGGCAGGCCGACCACGGCCACGTCGAGGATGCCCGGCAGGTCGCGCAGGACGTGCTCGACCTCGGCCGGGCCGAAGGACTCGCCGCCGGTGCGGATGACCTCGCGGGTGCGGCCGGTCAGGTACAGGTAGCCCTCGTCGTCGAGGCGGCCGACGTCGCCGGCGCGGTACGGGCCGGTGAGCGGGTCGGCGCCCAGGTAGCCGTTCATCAGGGCCGGGCCGGACGTGCACACCTCGCCGTCGTCCAGCCACAGCGCGTTCGGAGTGGCCGGGCGGCCGACACTGCCGGGCTTGCGATCGAGCTCCCAGTCGTGCAGGGCGGCCATGCGGCCGGCCTCGGTCGAGCCGTACAGGATCGTCGTCGTGGTGCCCGGCAGCCGGTCCTTGATGCGCTCGACCAGCTCGGCGGCGACGCTGGACGTGCCGGTGTCGGCGTGCTGCAGCGAGCGCAGGTCGGCGCGGCGGTGCTCGCGGTCCAGCAGGCGCTCCCAGACGGCCGGGATGCAGTACAGGGCCGCGGGCCGGCGCCGCTGCACCACGTCGATCATGTCCGCGGCGTCGGCCCGGCGGACCAGGTGCACGGCCGTGCGGTGCTGCCACGCCTCCATGACGTAGTGCCAACCCCCGTAGTGGTACAGCGGGAAGGTGCACACCACGCCGCCGTCCCCCCGCAGCCCGCTGGTGAAGGTGCCCCCGCCCGGCGCCGCGCGCAGCCAGCTCGCCCGGTGGCTCACCAGGGCGCCCTTCGGGGTGCCGGTGCTCCCGCTGGTCAGGTACAGGATGTGCGGCGCCCGGTCGTCGATCGGCACCCGGCGCAGGCCGGTCGCGCCGCCGTCCAGGACGGACGGCGGGAGGGCGGGGACGGTGAAGTCCACGTCGGACAGGACGACCCGAGGGTCCACGTAGGACACCACGCGGTCGCGCTCGGCGAGCGGCAGGGCCGGGTTGACGGGGGCGAAGACGGCCCCGATGCGGGCGCAGGCGACGAAGACCTCGACCGAGCGCAGCGTCGGCGTCACGCACCACAGCACCGTGTCGCCCGGGCGTACGCCGAGGCCGGCGAGGGCGTTGCCGGTGCGGTCGGCGGCCGCGTCCAGCTCGCGGAAGGTGAGCTGGTCCGGGCCGAGGGTGGCCGCGAGCGTGTTGGGCACGGTGAGCGCCGCGGTCGTGACGATGTCCCCGATGAGCAGGCTCATGCGGCGCGGTCCCAGTCGAAGAGGTCGACCTGGGCCGGGCCGAGCGCGCCGTAGCGCCGCTTGTCCCGCGTGATCGCGAGGGCCTCCGGCAGCGCCTCGACGCCGGCGAGGCGGTGACTGATGAGGCAGGAGACGTCGACGTCGCCGCGGGCGACCAGGCGCAGGGCGTGCTCGAAGGCGCCGCTTCCCGGAGAGTAGCCGCCGGCGCCGGAGCGCGGGTGCAGCAGCGCGACGGAGCGTTCCCGCAGGCGCGCGAGCGGGGCCGGCGCGTGGTCGGGCAGCACCGAGACCATGACGATGACGCCGCCGCGGCGCACGCACCGGGCGGCAAGGCCGAAGGTCCCCTCGCCGGCCGCCTCGAAGACCACGTCGGCGCCGATGCCCTCGGTGGCGTCGAGCACGGCGGCCTCCACGTCGTCGGCGGCGTCGATGACCAGGTCCGCGCCGGCCCGCTGGGCCAGCTCGCGCTTGGCGGGGCTTCGGCCGCTGACCATGACCAGGCCCGCGCCGCCGTGGCGGGCCACCTGCGTGTGCAGGACGCCCATGACGCCGGCCCCGATGACCAGGACGCTGTCGCCGGGGCGGACCGCGGCGGCGGCGTGGCCGTGGATCGCGCCGGCCAGCGGCTGGATCGCGGCGGCCTGGGAGGCGGTGATGCCGTCGGGCACGCGGACGAGGGTCTTGGCCGGCACGACGACCCGTTCGGCGAACGCGCCCGGGCCGGTGAAGCCGAGCACGGCGGGGGACGGGCAGGCGTCGGGGCGGTCCCGGCGGCAGGCCGCGCACCGGCCGCACGCCGCGGTCTCCACCGCGGTGACCCGATCGCCGACCCGGATCCCGCCGGGCGTGCCCGAGCCGAGCGCGCGCACCACGCCGGCGAACTCGTGGCCGCCGAAGCGGACCGGGCCCTCGGCCAGGCGGGCGGCGAGGACGGTGTGCATGGCGATCGGCTCGCCAGCCAGCAGCATGCACTCGGTGACGCTCGGCTGCACGCAGGCGACGTCGACGACGGCCTCGCCCGGACCCGGTGCCGGGTCGGGGACCTCCTCGACGGCCGCGTCGCCGAAGCCACGCAGGACCAGTGCCCTCAATTCGAGACCTCCCTTGACGGTTGAATCAGATTTTGTATTCAATATCTAAACCGCGTCAAGGGAGGTTGAGGATGGAGCGCGAGCTACTCGTCACCGGCATCGGTGGGCAAGGGATCCAGCTGCTCGCCAAGACCCTGGCGCTGGCCGCCACCCGCGAGGGCCGGTACGCCATGCTGGCCGCCGACTACGGCGGTGAGATGCGCGGCGGCCCCTCCAAGGCCGGCGTCGTCATCGGCGACGAGCCGCTCAAGGCGCTGCCCATCCTCCCGTCGGCCTGGTCCGCCATCTTCGCCCACCGCAAACACTCCGAGGGCGTCGAGAACAGGCTGCGGACCGGGGCGCTCGTCGTGGCCAACACGCCGCTCGTCGACCCCGAGGGGTTCCGGGAGGATCTGCGCGTGGTCGCCGTGGACGCGGCGGCGCTGGCCAAGCAGGCCGAGGCGCCGAACGCGCTCGGGTTCGTGCTGCTCGGCAAGTACAACGCGATCACCCGCATGGTCGCGCCGGAGTCGCTGGCCGAGGCGATGGAGGAGCTGCTCCCGCCGTACCGCCGCCAGCACGCCGCGGCCAACAAGCGAGCCCTGGAGGTGGGCGGCATGACCGTCGGAGCTACTGAAGGCAGGACTGCATGACGCTGGAACTGCTCGAAGGGACCTCGGCGATGGCCGAGGCCGCGATCGCGGCCGGGTGCCGGTTCTTCGCCGGCTACCCGATGTCGCCGTTCACCGGGCTGCTGGAGCAGATGTCGCGGCGGCTGCCCGAGGCCGGCGGCGTGTGCATCAACGCGGAGAGCGAGATCGAGGGGGTCAACATGGCCCTGGGCGCGGCGGCGGCCGGTTCGCGGGCCGCCACCGGCTCGTGCGGGCAGGGGATCGCGCTCATGCAGGAGGCGATCGCCGAGGCCGCGCTCAACGAGACGCCGTTCGTCGTGTTCAACCTGGCCCGCAACCAGCAGGACTACTTCCAGGCCACCCGGGGCGGCGGCTGGGGCGACTACCGGACCATCACGCTCGCGCCCAAGGACATCCCCGAGGCGGTCGAGCACACCCAGCTGCTGTTCCACCTGGCCGACAAGCACCGCGCGCCCGTGGTGCTGTACGGCGATCCGCTGCTGGCCCAGACCCGGGTCGGGGTGTCCGTCGAGCCACTGGACTTCGGCCCGCTGCCGGCGAAGGACTGGGCGCTGGACGGCACCGGCGGCGGGACCGGGCGCAGCAGGCAGGTCTGGACGTGGGCGATGGGCAAGGCGACCGCCCCCGGGCCCGGTCCGGACGGGCACTGGCGGGCGATCGCCGAGAAGTTCGCGCGGATCGAGCGGCTGGAGGCCCGGCACGAGCAGTCCGATGTGGACGGCGCCGAGACCGTGGTCGTGTCGTTCGGGTCGGCCGCGAAGTTCGTCGAGCACGTCGTGGCCGAGCTGCGGGCCGAGGGGCACGCCATCGGCTGGTTCCGGCCGGTGACGCTGTGGCCGTTCCCGGGGGAGGCGCTGGAGGCGGCGACCCGGACGGCGAAGCGCGTGCTGGTGTTCGAGCTCAACGCCGGGCAGATGGTCGACGACGTGCGCATCCACGCCCACGACCGGCGGGCGGTGCGGTTCGTCGGCGGAGTCAGCATCGCCGAGTCCGGCCTGTCGTACGGCCCGCTGCTGGACGCTCCCGAGATCCGCCGCCGCATACTGGAGGCGCTATGACCATCGACACCACCCGGCCCCCGCAGCGCGACGCCAAGCAGGTCGCCGACTTCCGGCCGAGCCTCATCCTCGGCGAGCACTCGCTGTGCCCCGGCTGCGGAGAGCCCGTTGCGTTGCGCATTCTCCTGGAGGTACTCCAGGAGCTCGACATCGTGCAGAAGACCATCGGCGTCGTCGGCCACGGCTGCTACGGCAGCTTCGTGCGCATCATGGACGTCGACGTCCTGCAGTGCCTGCACGGCCGCGCGCCGGCCTGCGCCACCGGGATCAAGCGGGTGCGCCCCGGCGTCGCGGTGTTCACGCTGCAGGGCGACGGCGACATGGCCAACGAGGGCCTGCAGGAGGTGCTGCACGCGGCCGCCCGCGGCGAGAACATCACCTGCGTCATGCTCAACAACGGCGTCTTCGGCGACACCGGCGGGCAGCAGACCGCGACCACCGTGCTCGGCCAGCGGACCAAGACGAGCATCGAGGGCCGCGACCCCGAGCGGCACGGGTACCCGATCCCGGTCGCCGACCTCGTCGCCGGGCTGCGCGGCGTCGGGTACGTGGCGCGCGGAGCGGTCTCCACCGCCGGCTCGGTGCTGCAGACCAAACGCATGCTGCGCAAGGCGTTCCAGACGCAGCTGGCCGGCGGCGGGTTCTCGCTGGTGGAGATCCTCACCATGTGCCCGACCGGCTGGTTCGTGCCCACCGCCGAGGGGCCCGGATACCAGCAGGGCACCATGGAGCAGACGTACGGCCTCGGGGAACTGGTGACGCCGTGAAGCTCGAGCGGGCCAACACCAGCGAGGCGGTCGCCGCCTACGTGCTGCGCCGCCTCTTCGACGGCGACCTGCGCAGCGGTCAGCGCCTCGACCTCGACGCGATCGCCGACGAGCTCGGGGTGAGCCGCGTGCCGGTCCGCGAGGGGCTCATCCAGCTCGAGCGCGACGGGCTGGTCGAGCGGGCGCACTACCGCCGCGCGTTCGTCGCCGAGTTCGACGACGCCACCGTCCGGGAGGCGTTCGAGTTGTACGGCATGCTGAGCGCCCTGACCAACCGGCGCGTCGCCCGCCGCGGCGACCCGGCCGTGCTGGAGGCGCTGGGCAAGCTCGACGAGGCCCTCGCCGGCTGCGAGAGCCCGGACGAGTACGAGGACCTCGCCCGCGAGTTCCGCCGGGTGGTCAACGTCGCCGGGGCGGGCAACCATCTGCGGGCGCTGCTGCGCACCTTCAGCGGCCTGGTGCCGGTCGCCGCCCGGTTCTCGATCGACGACGCCCTGGCCGAGGAGCGCGCCGCGCTGCACGCCGAGTACCTCGCGCTGCGCGCCGGGGACCCCGACGCGGCCGGCACGGCGGCCCTGGCCCACCTGCGCCTGACGGCGGACAACGCGATCCGCGCGCTGCGCCGCCGCGGCGTGTTCCCGGAGCCGGACACAGTGGACGATCCGGAGTGGACGGACATCGCGCGAACCTTGGAAGGGAGCGAGACATGAGCCGGGTCAGCCGCGGCACACTCGTCATCGACCCGGAGCGGTGCAAGGGCTGCGAGCTGTGCATCGCCGCCTGCCCGCCCGACGTGCTGAGCATGTCGGCCGCCGTGAACGAGCAGGGGTACCGCTATCCGATGCTCCACGAGGGCTGCACCGGCTGCACGGCCTGCCAGCTGGTCTGCCCCGACCACGTGATCGCGGTGTACCGGTACACCTGAGGCCTGAACCCGCCCGCCGGGGGAACAGGGCGGTCATGGACACGATGACCGCCTGGCAGGTCGACCGGCCCGGGCCCGTCGCGACGCATCCCCTGCGCCGGGTGACGCTGCCCGTGCCCCGCCCGTCCGCCGGCGAGGTGCTGGTCCGCGTGCACACCTGTGCGGTCTGCCGCACCGACCTGCACCTCGCCGAGGGTGACCTTCCGCCGCGCCGGCGCGGGACGGTCCCCGGCCACGAGATCGTCGGCACCGTCGAGGCGCTGGGCGCGGACGTGACCGACCCGCCGGTCGGCACCCGCGTCGGCGTGGCCTGGCTGCGGCGGACCGATGGCACGTGCCGCTACTGCCGGCGCGGGGCGGAGAACCTGTGCCCCGACTCGAAGTACACCGGCTGGGACGCCGACGGCGGGTACGCCGAGTACTGCGTCGCCCCGGCCGCCTACGTCTACCGGCTGCCGGCCGCCTACAGCGACGAGGAGGTCGCGCCGCTGCTGTGCGCCGGGATCATCGGATTCCGGGCGCTGCGCCGGGCCGGGCTGCCGCCGGGGGGCCGGCTCGGCGTCTACGGGTTCGGCGGGTCGGCCCACCTCGCCGCCCAGGTGGCCCTGGCCGAAGGGGCGACCGTCCACGTGGTCACCCGCTCGGCCGCGGCCCGGGAGCTGGCCCTGTCGCTCGGCGCGGCGTCCGCCTCCGACACCGCGCCGCCTGAGCCGCTGGACTCGGCGATCCTCTTCGCGCCGGTCGGCACGCTGGTCCCGCCGGCGCTGGCCGCGCTGGACCGGGGCGGGACCCTGGCGATCGCGGGCATCCACCTCACCGACATCCCGCCGCTCAACTACGCCGAGCACCTGTTCCAGGAGCGCAAGCTGGCCAGCGTCACGGCCAACACCCGCGCCGACGGCCGCGAGTTCCTCGACATCGCGGCCCGGCACCGGCTGCGGGTGACCACGACCGGCTACGCGCTGGCCGACGCCGACCGCGCCCTGGCCGACCTGGCCGAGGACCGCTTCGCGGGGGCGGCCGTGCTGCACTGCACTCCTTGACGACCGCCACCGCGGGCCGTTTCGCGGGGTTGCCGTGACGCACCGTGTTACTTGACGACCGCCACCGGGCAGGTCGCATGGCGGATGGCGGCCTGGCTCACCGAGCCCAGCAGCATGCCGGTGAAGCCGCCCCGGCCGCGCGAGCCGACCACCAGCAGCAGCGCGCCCTGCGAATGGTCGACCAGCGCCTCGGCCGGGCGGCCGAGCACGCCGTGGTAGCGGGCGTTGACGTCGGGGTACTTCTCGGTCCAGCGGCCCACGACCTCGGCCAGGCTGTGGTTCTCGGTCGGCCGGTCGTACACGTGCAGCGCGGTCAGCCCGGCGCTGTAGGCCGAGGCGTGGTCGAACGCGAACTCCAGCGCCAGCTCACCCTGGGGCGAGCCGTCCACGCCGACCACGATCCGGCCGGTGGCCGTCCCGCCCTCGCCACCGCGCCGGACGACGACCGTCGGGCAGGTGGCGTGCGCGGCCAGGGCCACGCCGACGGAGCCGAGCAGCATGCCGGTGAACCCGCCGCGGCCGCGGTGGCCGACCACGACCAGCGAGGCGGACTCGGACGCGGCGATGAGCGCCGCCCCCGGCTGCTCGATCCGGATCTCGGTCTCGACCTGGGCCCCGGGGGCGGCCGACCGGGCCCGCTCGGCGGCCTCGTCCAGGATCTCGGTCGCGGCCTCCTGGATGCCCGACTCGTAAGGCGGCGGCACGGGTGCGGCGAACGGTGCGTACACGGTCGGCCACACGAACGCGTGCACGATCCGCAGCGGCCGGCGCCGGACGTCGGCCTCGACCGCCGCCCAGGCGACGGCGTCGAGACTCTCGGGCGAGCCGTCCGTCCCGACGACGACTGGCAGAGCGGTACCCATCGCAGCACCTCCTGGTTTCCTTCCGGGCAGTCACTTCCAGCGTGCCGCGCCGTGCCGGGCCGCAGCCACGTGAGCACCGGGCGACGCCGTGCGCCGGGGCTGAAGCCGGCCCGGCATCATTCCGCGGGTCCTCCGCCGCCGGGGCCGGCCCGCGCCAGACTGCAGGTATGACCACTATGACCGAGGCCGAGGCGCTCGCTTTCCTTACCGACGGGACCCGCACCGGCACGCTCGCCACCGCCGCGCCCGACGGTGACCCGCACGCCGCTCCGATCTGGTTCGTGGTCGACGGGCACGATCTCGTCTTCAGCACCGGGCGCGACTCGGTGAAGGGCCGCCACCTGCGGGCCAACCCGAAGGCGGCGCTGACCGTCGACGTGCCGGCGTTCCCGTACCATTTTGTGGCCATCCGGGGTGACGTCGGCGTCACCGACGACCCGCCCGACCTGCAGGACTGGGCGACCCGGATCGCCGCCCGCTACGTGCCGGCCGGCCAGGCCGAGCGGTACGGCGAGGTCAACAGCGGCCCGGGCAACCTGCTGTGCCGCATGCACATCGACCGCGTGGTGGGCGTCCGCGACGTCGCCGCGATGTGAGCGGCGCGCGGCTGCCCGCCGCCGAAATGGTCCCCGAGCACGCCTGAACCGCCAATATCCGACATGTCGAACTTCGGCGGCATCCTGGCGCCCGGCTGGGTCGTTGAGCCCAGGTGCGAAGGATCTTGCGGCCGCTCGTCGCCGCCGTGTTGCTCATCGCGCTGGCCGTGGCCGGGCCGGCGGCCGCCGGGCAGTCGCTGCCGGGCGTGGTCAGCGACCAGCCGGTGGTCTGGACGCCGAACGTGCTCGACGGGACGGTGACCGCCATCGCCGTCGTCGGGGACACCGTCGTGGTCGGCGGGGACTTCACCGCCGTCGCGGAGGCGGGCGGGAAGACGCGGCTGCCGCGGCGGTACCTGTTCGCGTTCCAGCTCGGCACCGGCCGCGTCCTCGACGCCGCCCCGGTCCTCGACGGCCCGGTCACGGCGCTGGCCGCGAGCCCGTCCGGCGGCGTGTACGTGGCGGGAAAGTTCGCCCGCGTCAACGGCACGGCGCGGCCCGGGCTCGCCGAGCTCGACGTGGCCACCGGGGCGCTGGTGCCGGGGTTCGACGCCAAGGCGGGCAAGGGACAGATCCGGGCGCTCGTCGCCGCGGGCTCGTGGGTGTACGCCGGCGGCACCTTCACCAGTATCGGTGGCGCCCGCCGGACGGGCCTGGCCCGGCTGGACGCCGCCACCGGGGCCGCCGACCCGGCGTTCGACCTGCGACTGGCCAACGCCAACCACGACAAGGTCAAGGTCGAGGCGCTCGCCGTGACCAACGACGGGGCACGGCTCGCCGCCGTCGGCGCGTTCGACACCGCCTCCGGGCAGCGAAGGCCGCAGCTGCTGGTGGCCGGCGTCGGCGGTACCGCACCGGCGCTGGACGCCTGGTCGACCGACGCCTACGCGGCGCGGTGCAAGACGCTGTACGACAGCTATCTGCGCGGCGTGGACTTCGCCCCGGACGGCACCTGGCTGGCGGTCGCGGCCACCGGCGGCATGTCGGGTGCGACCCGCATGTGCGACAGCGTGGCCCGCTTCGACCTGAACGGCCCCGGCAACCACGCGCCGGCCTGGGTGAACCGCACCGGGGGCAACACGCTGTGGTCGGTCGCGGTGACCGGCGCCGCCGTGTACGTCGGCGGCCACCAGCAGTGGATGGACAACCCGGCCGGCCACAAGAGCGCCGGCCCGGGCGCGGTGTACCGGCCCGGCATCGCCGCCCTGAACCCGCGCACCGGCGCCGCCCTGCCCTGGAACCCGACCCACAGCCGGGGCGTGGGCGTCGGCGTGCTCGTCACCAGCCCGGCCGGCCTGCTGGTCGGCTCCGACACGGACCAGCTCGGCCGCACCTACCACGGCAGGATCGGTCTGCTACCGGCCGTCGACGGCTGAGCGCACCGCCGCGGCCGCGCCGTCACTGGATGACGAAGGTGGTGAAGTAGATGTCCATGACCTCCTTCTTCTTGTGCACCGTGTAGGCCTGCACGACCTTCTCGACGAGCGCCTTCTTGGTGCGGTCGCGCTCGGCGTTGGACATCAGCTCGTCCATCTTGCGGCCGCTGTAGAGCCCGATCGCGATGTCCAGGGCCTTGCTGCCGTCGGGGGGTTCGGCGGCCTCGGTGGTGGCCTGGAGGGTCATCTTGAGTTTGAGGTAGTGCCCGTCGGCGAGGTTGATGGTGATGGCGTCGAGGACGGCGACGGGGCCGGGGGTTGGGGCCGGTTCGGCGGTGGCGTGTTTGGGGGCGAACATCATGTACCCGCCGAGGCCGCCGCCGGCGAGGGCGACCAGCACGATCGCGGCGATCAGGATGAGTTTCTTGCTGCCACCGCGTTTGGCGGGGGTCTCCTCGCTGGTCTTCTTGTCGTCGGCCATGGGAGTGCTCCTCGTCAGCTGGTGGTGGATGCGGAGGGTAGGAGGGTGCGGGT
>NZ_JBFAZW010000100.1:0-39510 GCF_040682015.1 Dactylosporangium sp. NPDC051485 | reverse complement strand
GTCGCGGCCGCCGGCGGCCACGTCGCGCAGGACCTTGTCGGCGGCCGGGTTGGTGAGCAGGTCGGCGTCGTCGACGACGACCGCGACCGGGCCGCCGAGCTCGTCCATCGCCTGCGCGACCGCGTCCGCCGCCGGGTCGGGGTCGTCGAGCAGCCGGACCCGCGCCTGGCGGCCCAGCGCCCGCAGCGGCGACTCGCGCGGCGTCAGCACCACCAGGCCGGTGCCGCCGGTGAGCAGCGAGACCGCCATCGCGGCCAGGGCGTTGCTGCGGCCCGACCCCGACGGCCCGCCGACGTAGAACGCCGCCGTCGCCGTCAGGTCCACGACGACCGCGCCGCCGTCGTCGCCCCCGACGCCGAGCAGCGCCTGCAGGGGCCGCCGCTGCCCGGCCGGGACGAGGTCGTATGCGGCCGTGAAGTCGATCCGCCCCGGCAGCGGCGCCACCGGGAACGGCGCGGCTCCCCCGCCGGACAGGCCGGCGCCGATGGTACGCAGCGCCTCGGCCTGGGCCTGGCCGCTCTCGTCGGCGTCCAGCAGCGCGATCTGGGTCTCGGTGCGGCTCAGCACGTGCCAGCCCCGACCGGCCACGATCGTGCCCGGCACCTTGCTCGGCGGGATGCCCACCAGCTGGTAGTCGTTGCGGTCGGCCTGGCGCAGCAGCAGCTTGTGGTCGTTGTGCGCGGCGAGCCGCCCGCCGAGCAGGGCCCGCTCCGAGGTCGCGATGACGTGGATGCCGGCCGCCGCGCCCTCGCGGACCAGGCGGGTGATGTCGGTGAGCAGGCGGCCCTGGTCGTGCTCGTCGAGGATCGGCGCGAGGGCGTCCCACCCGTCGACGAAGAGCAGGATGTGCGGCGGGCGCTCGGCCGCGGGCAGGCGGCGGCGCAGCTCCACGATCCCGGCGGCGTTCGCCCGGGCGCTGCGCTCCTGCCGGTCGGTGAGCTCGCGGCTGAGCCTGCGCAGGAGCCGCTCCAGGCGCTCCACGTCGTGACGGGACACCACGGCACCGCAGTGCGGCAGGGTCTCCAGCGCCGCGAGGCCGCCGCCGGCCGCGTCGATGCCGTACATGTGCACGTCGGCGACCGCCGCCCGGCGCGCCGCCGACCCGGCGATCGTGCGCAGCACCTGGGTGCGGCCCGAGCGGGGCGCGCCGACGACGTAGAGGTGCCCGAACGTGGCCAGGTCGACCGTCGCCGCCCGCCGCTGCTGCAGCGCCGGCACGTCCTCCAGCGCGTACGGTATCGGCGGCGGGACGCTCGGATGGCGGTCCTTCGGCACCGGCACGGCCGGCAGCCGCGCCAGCAGCACCTTCTCCTCAAGCGCCGGCAGCCACGGGCTGGGCTGCGCCGCGAAGTCCTCGAGGCGCTCGGCGGCGGCCCGGATCGCCTCGACCAGGGCCTGCAGGTCGGTGGGGACGACCGGGCCGGGCAGCAGCGGGTCGACGTCCTGCACCGGCAGCTCGACGGGCCGGCCCAGGCGCTGCCAGGACAGCTCGGCGGTGCGGACCCGGTCGGCCACGGGCGGTACGGCCGGCGGGGCCTGCTCCGGCTCGGCGTCGGGCCGTTCGGCGCCGACCCACGCGGACTGGAACGGCACGGCACTGCGGTGCCCGGCGCGGATGAACGCCCGGCCCGGCGTGCCCGGCGAGATGTGCACCGCGTCGCCGGTGTCGATGATGTCCTGGCTCTCCACGGTGTCGGTGACCCGCAGGGCGATGCGCAGGTTGGTGTTGGCCTTGATGTCCGGGGTCACCGCACCGGCGGGACGCTGCGTGGCCAGGACGAGGTGGATGCCCAGCGACCGGCCGCGCTGCGCGATGCTGATCAGGCCGGGCACGAAGTCGGGCAGCTCCCGCACCAGGGTCGCGAACTCGTCGATGATGAGCAGCAGCCGCGGGAGCCGGGCCAGGGTGAGGTCGGCGGCGCGCTTGGCCCGGTACGCCGGCAGGTCCTTCGCCTCGGCGGCGGCCAGGATCCGCTCCCGGCGGCGCAGCTCGGCGCCGAGGGAGTCCATGGCCCGCTGGACCAGGTGCGCGTCGAGGTCGGTGACCATGCCGAGGGTGTGCGGCAGCTGCGCGCACTCCCGGAAGGCGCTGCCGCCCTTGTAGTCCACCAGCACGAACGCCAGCTCGTCGGGGCGGTTGGTCGCGGCGAGCGAGGCGACGAACGCCTGCAGCAGCTCGGACTTGCCGGAGCCGGTGGTGCCGGCGACCAGGCCGTGCGGGCCGTCGCGGACGAGGTCGAGGCTGAGCGGCCCGTCGTAGCCGCTGCCGAGCACGAACGTCGTCGAGGCCGGCCGGCGCCGCCAGCGCTCCAGCAGCGCGCCGGGGTCCGGTGGCTCCTGCTCGATCAGGTCGAGCAGCCGCACCTGACGGGGCAGCCCGGCGTCGTGCTCCGGGCTCACGTCGCGCAGCGGCGCCAGGGCCCGGGCCAGCCGGTCGCACCAGGCGACCGGCACCAGGTCGGCGCGGATCCGCTCCAGCGGCGCGGTGCCGGTCCGGCGCAGGGTCAGCGTCGCGCTGCCGGCGGCCACGACCGCGCCGCACTCCTCGGGCAGCAGCCGCTCCTGCTCGTCGAGGCAGACGCTGAAGATCCGCACCCGCGGTCCCTCGGCGAGGATCTGCACCATGCCGGGCACGTCACGCAGCGCCCGCGCGCCGTCGACGACCACGAGCACGTCCGGGTCGGTGAACATGGCCCGGCCCATGGAGGAGCCCAGGATTCGCTGCCGGGCCTGGACCTGCGCGACGAGTTCGGCGACGCGGTTGGCGATGCTCTCCGGGTCGTTGCCGATGGCGGCGTGCGGCCCGTGCGGCCCGGCCGGACGCAGGTGCGGCAGCCAGCGCACCCAGCTCCAGCCCTCGGCCCGCCCGGTGCCCTCGGCGCTGGTGAGCACCACGATGCGCAGGTCGCGCGGGCTGTGCAGGACCGCCGACTGGGCCACAAACCAGCGGGCCAGCGCCTGGACCGGCTCGGCCGCGCCGACGACGCCGAGCACCCCGCACTCGGGCAGTTCCAGCCCGACCGGCACGTCCCGGATCGTCCAGCGCACCGTGCGGTGGTTCTCGTCGCGGGCCGGGTCGTCGATCTCCTTGACCGACGGCACGTCGACGGTGCCCAGGCGCAGCAGCAGGTGGTCGGGGTCGCGGCGGCGGCGCTCCCACAGCCGCGCGCCCGGCCCGATCGCCATCAGCCCGGCGGCGGCCGGGTCGGGGCCGGTGACGCAGCGGACCTCCCGCTCGCGGCGCACCGCGGCGTCGATCTCGTCCGCGAGGCTGCGCATCCGTTCGGTGTACCGCTGGTGCTGCTCCTGATGCTGCTTGCGGTTGGTGCGCCGGCCCACCATCCAGTTCGTGACCGCCATGATCGGCGTGAACAGGATGAAGACCAGGTAGAAGTACGAGTGGAAGGCCCCGACCAGCACCAGCCCCAGCACGATCGGGGCGAGCATGATCAGCAGCGGGAACGGCTGGCGTGGCGTGCGGCCGGGCGGGTTGGGCAGCCGGACGCGCTCGGCATCCAGGTGCGGGGCGATCCGCGGCGGCCGGTTGTAGTCCAGGCCGAAGCCGTCGGCTGACGCGGCGACGGCGGCGTCGGGCTCGACGGGCGCGGTCAGCCGCAGCAGGGCCGGGCCGGCGATCAGCTCGGTGCCGTCGGCCCAGCTTCCGCCCCGCCCGCCGCGAGTGGTCCGCTGGGCGGTCGGCAGGCCGGTGACCGGGTGCGGGTCCGGCGGCGGGGTCACGTCGGTCGGGCGCACGGCGTCGTCGGGGCGGGTCAGGTGCCAGCTCGCGGACCCGTCCGGGGCGACGGTCACCCACAGGCCGCCGTCCGGCGCCCCCGGGCCCTCGATCCGGATCGCGCAGCGCTCGCCGGACCCGATCTCGTGGCTGCCGGCGCCGAGCAGCCAGGTCGCCCCGGCTCCGGGGCCGGAGACGAGGTGTACCTCGGCCAGCCGCGGCCCGCCCCGGGTGAGGTCGCCGCGCCGGCCGGTGGCGGGCGGGGCGGGCGCGCCGAGGCCGATCGTGCTGCCGGGGCGGATGCCGCTGCCCCGCACCGGGGCGTCGGGCGGGAGCGGGCGGCGCTCCAGGTAGATCGGGCCGGCGGCGGCGACCGGGCCCTCGACGGCCTCGGCGAGCGATCGGACGGTCGCGCCGTCGGGGACGTCGACGACGTGGTCCCGGATGGTGCCGTCCGCCGCGTCGTACGCGCTCAGCATCACCTTCATGCCGTCTCCCGGCCCCGTGAGGGCCGCCCCACGGCGGCGTCGTCGAACTCCGGCTCGTCGAACTCGTCCACCGCGCTCGCCTCCGCGGACACCTGCGCCGGCTCCTGAAACGCGCGCGGTTCGCGGGCCGAGACGCCCGTGACGACCTCGACCTCGGGGCCGAGATCGTCGTCCCGCTCCCCCTCGCCCGCCGCCGGCGGCGCGGGAACCTGAGCGGCCAGCCGGGCCACAGCCTTGGGCAGGGCGGCCGTCTCGATGTCGATCGGGACGCCACCGACGCGGACCAGGCCGCCCTTCGCGCACACCAGCAGCCGGGCGTGGCCGCGGGCGCCGCCGATCGCGAGCACCCGCGCACGTCCCGGGTCGTCGACCGGCTCGGGGCAGACCACGAACGCCGCGCCGCCGGGGCGCACGGACGAGCCGGAGAAACCGGGGTGGACGCCCGCCGTGACCAGCACCGAGCCGGGTGGCAGCGCCAGGTCGAGCTGCGCCGCCACGGCCTGGATCAGGGCCCGGGCCGTGCGAGGGTCGCCGGTGCCCGCGGTGAGGGGCGGGCCGGTGTGCAGGTCGAGGTACACGACGAGGTCCCGCCCGCGCTTGCCGTCGACGCCCATGGCGACGAGCGCCGGATCGCCGTCGACGGCCTGCGGCAGCTCGGCGGGGTCGGCCCACCACAGCCGCGGGTCGGCCTCGTCGGCGGTGAACGGCGGCGGGGCGGCGCCGGGGTCGCGGGCGGCGACCAGGACGCCGGCGGCGGAGGGCCCGACGAGCACCGCGTACGGCTGGGCCTCCCCGTGCCCGGCGGCCTTCAGGGCCCGGCGCGCGGTCTCGCGGGTCGCCGGATCGCCGAGGGCCTGGGTGAGGCGGCGCAGGCTCTTGCGGTACACCAGGAACACGCGCACGGGGCGCACGGACGCCGCGCCGGTCAGCGCGATCTCGCGACGCGCCCGGCGCAGCACGACCCGCCAGCCACCGGCGCGGCGGGCGGCCCGCGAGGCGAGCACGAGCGCGAGGATCAGCAGGCCGAGACCGCCGATGAGCAGGCTGAGCGGGCCCCGCTGGCGGTTGAGCAGGTCGATCACGCGGCCGCCGATCCGAGGGTCTCGCGCAGCGCCCGGACCGCCGTGTGGGTGCGGCTCTTGACGGTCCCGAGCGGGATGCCCAGGCCCGCGGCCACCTCCTCGCCGCCCCGGCCGAGCAGGTGCACGTGGACGAGGATCTCGCGCTGGGCGGCCGGCAGGCGGCGCAGGCCGTCGGTGAGCACGACCCGGTCGCAGACGGCCTCGGCGACGTTGGCGTGGTCGGGCCGGTCGGCGAACAGGTCGGCGGCGAGCCCGGCGGGCACGGCGCGCCGCTTGCGCCACGCGTCGATGACGAGGTTCCGGGCGGTGCGGAACAGCCACATCCGGATCGGGCGGGTGTCGCGGCCCAGGCGGTCGGCGTCCTGCCAGGCCCGCAGCAGCGTCTCCTGGACGATGTCCTCGACGTGGTGCGGGTCGGTGACCACCAGCGAGGCGACGTACCGGTGCAGGGCGGGCCGCTGCTCGATCAGCTCGTAGCCGAGGCTCAACAACGTTCCTTCCGCGGTTGTGCACATTCCTGACGGAATCTGCCTGGTTCCGGCCAGCACCAGGTGAACGCCACGTGACGGAACGGCCACCCCGTCGCTACATGTCAAACATGTCCATGCATGCGCGACACGTGGCCGCGCGCATGATCGGATCGGGCCACGGCGATCGGGCGCAGCGGGTGCGCCTTCGGCCAAGGTTGACACCGGAAGGAGGCTTCATGATCTCGGCACTCAACCGGCTCGTCGACCTCGTCGAGGAGCACCTCACCGAGGACTTCGACGTCAAGGACGTGGCCAGGGCGCTCGGCACGACCGAGTACCACCTCCGGCGGATGTTCTCGTCGTTGGCCGGCATGCCGCTGTCGGAGTACGTGCGCCGCCGCCGCATGACCGTCGCCGCCGCCGACGTCGTGCGGGGCGAGGCGGACCTGCTGACCATCGCCGTCCGGCACGGATACGGCTCGGCCGAGGCGTTCGGACGAGCGTTCCGGGCGGTGCACGGCGCCGGCCCCGGTGACGTCCGCCGCGACGGAGGCCCCCTTCGCACACAACCACAGCTCAGGTTCCGCCTGACCGTCGAAGGGAGCAAACGCATGGACACCCGCATCGTCGAGCACCCAGCGCTGCGGCTCGTGGGGCACGCGGCCCGCGTCCCGCTGATCCACCAGGGCATCAACCCGCACATCCAGCGGCACATCACCGCGCTGCCGAAGGAGGAGCACCCGCGCCTGAAGGCCCTGAGCAACACCGAGCCGGCGGGCTTGCTCGCGGTCAGCGACGACCTCGATCCCGACCGCACCGAAGGCAGCGAGCTGACGTACCTGCACGGGGTCGCCGTCGCTGCGGACACGCCGGTCCCCGAGGGCCTCGACACCATCGAGGTCCCGGCCGGCAGGTGGGCGGTCTTCCGGACCTCGGGGCCGTATCCGCAGGCCCTCCAGGAGGCCTGGGCCGCGACCGCGACCGAGTGGTTCCCCTCCAACCCGTGGCGTCTGCGGCCGGGTCCGGAGATCGTCGCGGTGCTCGAGCGTGCGGCCGACTACAGCACCGCGACCTGCGAGCTCTGGCTGCCCGTCGAACCGGCGTAACGAGCGACCCGGTCCGGCCCGCTCGTTACCGAAACCGGGATAGCGAGCGGGCCGGGCCGGCCCCGACCCCACGCCGCCGTCTAAGGTCGGCGCGAGCAGGCAGCGGATAAACGGGGGTAAACCGGTCGTATAGGTATCGCCGGTGGAGCGGTGTCGGCTACTTGACCGTCCCCGCTACGGTGTGCGGCACAAGCCTGCACAGGGGAGGGCCACTGAGAATGAGGCAGAGATGGCCCAGCTAACGGCGCCCGCACATGTTGCCCCGCCGGTCCGGCGCGGCGAGGTCAATCGCGTCACCGCCAGGATCCGCAGCACGCCGGGGCGGCTGGTGGTCGTCATGCTGGTGTTGCTCCTCGTCGGCCTCCTGGCCGGCACCGCCTGGGTGATCGGTTCGGCACAGCGTTCGTCCGCCGCCGGTGGGGCGCGCACCGGCGGCGGCCGGCTCGCCGTGCAGGCGCAGGAGCTCTACCGTGCGCTGTCGGACGCGGACGCCACCGCGGCGATCGCGTTTCTGTCCAGCGGAGTCGAGCCCGCCGACCTGCGCAACCGCTACCAGTCGGACATCTCCGCCGCGACCGCCGCGCTCGCCGCCGTGGCCAACGGGGGTGCCAGCGACAAGGCGGCGATCCAGCAGATCTCCGCGCAGCTGCCGGTCTACACCGGCCTGGTCGAGACGGCCCGCAGCTACAACCGGCAGGGCTACCCGGTCGGGTCGGCCTACCTGCGCGAGGCGTCGGGGCTGATGCGCGGGCAGCTGCTGCCGGCCGCCCAGCGGCTCTACGACCGCGAGACGACCGGCCTGCAGGAGGAACGCGACGACGCCGCGTCACTGCCGTGGCTGGCGCTGCTGCTCGGCATCGGCCTCATCGCGGGGCTGATCCGGGCACAGCTGCGACTGAGCCAGCAGACGAACCGGACCTTCAACGCCGGGCTGCTCGCCGCGACGCTCGTCGCCGTCGTCGTCGTCCTGTGGAACGGCATCGGCTGGGCGGTGGTCGCCGCACACCTCGGCGCGGCCAACCGCGACGGCTCGCGGCAGGTGGAGTTGCTGGCCAAGGCGCGCATCGCCGCGCTGAACGCCCGCGGCGACGAGGCGCTGACCCTGGTGGCGCGGGGCAGCGGAGCATCCTTCGAGCAGGACTACGCCGTACAACTCGGCACGCTGGTCAGCGGCGACAAGCGATCCGGCCTGCTCGACCGGGCCAGGGCGGCCGCCACCGACGGCGCGGTGCGCGCGTCGGTCGACGCCGCGATATCCGACGTCAATGCCTGGCTCGCGGTGCACAAGAAGCTGCGCGCGGCCGACGACGGCGGTGACTTCCCGGGTGCGGTGAAGCTCGCCATCGGCGCTGAGACCGACAGCGCCGCGACGATCTTCAACCGGCTCGACGGCGTGCTCGCCGAGGCGATCCGCGCGACGAGCGCGGTGTCGGACACACGCGGCGCCGAGGCGGCTGGCGCGTTCGGCGGCCAGACCGGCGGCGGTGTCCTCCTGACCATCGTGCTGCTCGCCGGGATCGGCGTCGGCTACCAGCAGCGGATCGCGGAGTACCGATGACGACAACACGAATGCGGGTCACCCGAGCCCTGGCCGGGGCGGTCCTGCTGTCGCTGCTCGCCGCCTGCGCCGCCACCACCGACAAGACCACGGCACCGGCGCCGTCCTTCGCGCCGGCACAGCCCGTCGGGGTCAAGAACCCGGCGGAGATCCCGAGCGCCGCCGCCGGCTCGCAGAACAACTGTGACGTGCGCCACTCCAGCCTGCGTCCCGCGTCGGGCAACCCGGCGTCCGGACCGACCCTTTCGGCGATCAAGTCGCGGGGGCGGCTGGTGGTGGGCGTCGACCAGAACACCTACCTGTTCGGATACCGCGACCCCGCCAGCGGGCAGATCGTCGGATTCGACGTCGACATCCTCCGCGAGGTCGCCTTCGACCTCTTCGGTGACCGCAACGCGATCCAGTTCACCGCGATCACCTCCGCGCAGCGAATCCCGGCGATCCTGAACAAGCAGGTCGACCTGGTCGCCGAGACCATGACCATCACCTGCGACCGGCTGCAGCAGGTCGACTTCTCCAGCGTGTACTTCGAGGCCGGCCAGCGGGTGCTCGTGCCCAAGGACTCCACCGCGACGGGCATCGCCGACCTGGGCGGCAAGACCGTCTGCGCGGCCGACGGCAGCACCTCGATCCGCAACATCGCCACCGCGGCGTCCAAGCCGGTCCCGGTGTCGGTGCCGGACTGGACCGACTGCCTGGTGCTGTTGCAGCAGGGCCAGGTCGCGGCCATCTCCACCGACGACACGATCCTGCAGGGCCTCGCCGCGCAGGACCCCAACGTGAAGCTGGTCGGCGACAAGTTCACCGACGAGCCGTACGGCATCGCGGTCAACAAGAACGCCAACGACCTGCTGCGGTTCGTCAACCGCACCCTGGAGCGCATCCGTTCCGACGGCACGTGGCAGGCGATCTACACCAAACAGTTGCAGGCGGCCGCCCCGAGCCCGCCGCCGGCCGGTTACCGGGACTGATGCGGGTGGACGTGCCATCGATCAGTCGCGACGCGGCCGACCAGGTGCTCGCCGGTCTCGGCGCCGGCTACGACCGGATCGCGGCCGCGATGTACGCCCTCGACAGCAGCCCGGCGCTGGGCTTCCTGCGCGGCGACGGCCTCACCGGGGCCACCGCGACCAGGTGGCAGACGCTGAGCAGCGAGGTCGACCTGCTGTGGGCGCAGTTCACCGTGCTCAACGAGGCGCTGGAGCAGGCGCGCACCATCCGCAACGCCAACCGGCCCGGCGATCCGCAGTGGACTGAGCTGGGCATCCTGCTCCAGGCGCCGGCCATCGGCCTCAACAGCGCCGGCATGCCCGCCGACGGCAGCTCCCCGCCGGCGACCTGGATCGGGCTGTGGGATCTGGCGCAGCAGCTCGAGCGGCGCTGCGCCGCGGCGGCCGCGTTCCTCTCCGAGGTCGACGCGGCCTGGACGGCGGTGGCGAGCCGGCTGGGACCGGTCGCCGAGGCGCTCGACGCGGCGACGGCCCTGGCCGCCGAGCTCGGCGTGCCGTCCGACGTGGGGCCGGCCGCCGCGCGCTTCGCCGACGTACACCGGGCATTGCTCGCGGACCCGATCTCCGCGGCCCCCGGCGGCCGGTTCGCCGCCCAGGCCGACCGGGCGCTGAGCGACGTCGCCGCCGCCGTCGACGCGGTCCGCCGGCGGCTCGCCGACATGGCGCGGCTGCGGGACTCGTATCCGCAGCGGGTCGCGGCGCTGCGCCGCCTCGCCGACGAGGTGCTCGCCGCCGAGCGGGAGACCGCGGACACCTTCGCGCGGGTCACCGGGAAGATCCTCGCGCCCGGCCTGCCGGCCCCGCCCTCCTCCGGTGCCGCCCTGCACGCGACCGCCGAAGGGCTCGACCAACTGGGCCGGGGCGCCGGCTGGGGCCGGCTCGCCGACGGCCTCGCCGCGGCCGAACAGGCCGCGGCGCGGGCCAAGCAGCGCGCCGCCGAGCTGCGCGACAACGCCAACGGGCTGATCGCGCGCCGCGACGAGCTGCGCGGCCGGCTCGACGCCTACCGGGCGAAGGCCGCGAGCAAGGGGCTCGGCGAACACAGCGAGCTCAGCACCCGCTACGACGATGCGCACGCGCTGCTGTTCACCGCGCCGTGCGACCTGCGGGGCGCCACCCGCGCGATGGTGGCCTACCAGCAGACCCTGAACACGCTGTTGGAGGAGCAGGCATGAGGTGTACCAGGCCCGGATGCACCGGCGCGTACGCGGCCGACGGCTACTGCGACGAGTGCGGCCACAAGCAGGCGCCCCGCACGAGCGGGGTCTCCGGCCAGCCGCCGGTCGCCCCGTCGCCCGCGACGCGGACGGGGCCGGCCAGGTTCTCGGAGCCCGACCCCGCCCGCACCGCCGCGGCCCGGCCGGACCCCGCTCGCACCGCCGCCGCCAGGCCCGACCCCGCCCGCACCGCCGCCGCGCGGCCCGGTCCCGCCCCGGTGACCGGCGCCGCCCAGACCTTGGGCACGCTCGGCGGTCGCTCCACCGGCGCCTCGACCGGGGGCCGCCGCAGCGGTTCCGGCAGCAGCCGCGGACGCCTCGGCGCGGGCTACGTCGCCGTGCCGCCGGTGCCGCTGCGCGACCCGTCGACCGCCATCAAGCGCAACGCCAGCGTGCCCGAGTCGCAGCGCTTCTGCAGCGCCTGCGGCGAGCCGGTGGGCCGCGGCCGCGACGGGCAGCCCGGCCGCACCGACGGCTTCTGCCCGCGCGACCGCACGCCGTACTCGTTCACGCCCCACCTGCAGCCCGGTGAGCGCGTCGCCGGCCGGTACGAGATCCTCGGCGCCCTCGCGCACGGCGGGCTCGGCTGGATCTACCTGGCCCGCGACCGCAACATCAGCGAGTCCGGCGCCGACCGCTGGGTCGTGCTCAAGGGCCTCATCAACACCGGCGACCAGGACGCGCTCGAGGCGGCCATGGCCGAACGGCGGTTCCTGGTCGAGATCGACCACCCCAACATCGTCAAGATCCATGACATCGCCGAACATCCCGACAGCAGGACCGGCGAGATCATCGGGTACATCGTCATGGAGTACGTGGGCGGCAAGTCCCTCAAGGACCTCGCCCTGGAGCATCTCGGCCCCGACGGCCGGCGGGTGCCGCTGCCGCTGGAGCACGTCCTCTCCTACGGCATCGAGGTCCTCAACGCGATCGGCTACATGCACGATCACGGCCTGCTCTTCTGCGACTTCAAGCCGGACAACGTGATCCACACGGAGGAGCGGCTCAAGCTCATCGACCTCGGCGCGGTCCGCCGCATCGAGGACCAGGTCTCGCCGCTGTGGGGCACGCCCGGCTACCAGGCGCCCGAGCTGGCCCAGGCCGGCGCGTCGATCGGGTCGGACATCTACACGGTCGGCCGGACGCTCGCGGTGCTCAGCTTCGACTTCGGCGGATTCTCCAGCACGTACGTCCACAGCCTGCCCACCCCCGACGACGTCGAGCTGCTGCGCGGGCAGGAATCCTACTACCGGCTGCTGCGCCGGGCGACCGACCAGGACCGGACCCGCCGGTTCTCCTCGGCCGGCGAGATGGCCGAGCAGACCCGCGGTGTACTGCGCGAGATCCTCTCCGCCGCCGACGGCGTGCCGCGGCCGGAGAACTCGACGCAGTTCACCCCGGAGCGCCGCGCGTTCGGCGCCACCGGCGGGATGGAGCCGCTGACCGGCGCGGCCGTGGCGGTCGCGCTGCCGCTGCCGCTGGTCGACCCGACCGACCCGGCGGCCGGCACCCTCGCCACGCTCAACACCACCGACGTCCCGGCGACCATCGCCGCGCTGCGCGGTGCGCCGATCCGCACCGTCGAGGTCACGCTGCAGCTGATCAGGGCCCTGGTCGAGGCCGGTGACCTGGCCGGCGCCGAGCGCGAGCTGCAGGGTGTGCCGGCCGACGGCGACTGGCGCCGCGACTGGTCCGAGGGCCTGATCGCCCTCGCTGCCGGTGTACCGAAGCGGGCGGAGGACGCGTTCGACAGGGTCTTCGACGCGCTGCCCGGCGAGCCGGCCGCACAGCTCGCCCTGGCCGCCGCCAACGAGCTGGCCGGCGAGCGCGCCTGGGCCGACTGGCGGTACCAGCGGGTCTGGAGGGTCGATCACAACTTCGTCAGCGCCGCGTTCGGCGTGGCCCGGATGCGCCTCGCCGGCGGCGACCGGCCCGGCGCCGTCGCGGTGCTCGACGAGGTGCCCGACATCTCCACCCACCACGTTGCCGCGCAAATCGCTGCGGTACGCGCCGCGCTGCACACCGAGAGCGGCCCGCTCACCCCCACTGACTTCCTCGACTCCTCGAACCGCCTCGAGAAGCTGAAGCTCGACAAGCAGCGACGGGCGAAGCTCGCCGTCGAGATGTTCCACGCGGCGCTGGACTGGCTCGGCGTCGACAAGGGGCCGGGCGCCGCGGTTCGCCCCGCGCCGGCCGTCGCCGCCACCGGCCGGCTGCTCGGCCAGGGCTTCACCGAGCGGGAGATTCGGTTCGGCCTCGAACAGGCCTACCGGTCGCTCGCCGCGGACGAGTCGGACCCGATCGCCCGCTACGCCCTCGTCGACCAGGCCAACGCGGTACGCCCCCGGACGGTGTTCTGATGGCGCGGACCGCCTGCCCGGACTGCGGCGAGCCGGTGCGGCCGGGCGACCACTTCTGCGAGGCGTGCGGCCACGACCTGGACGCGCCCGCGTCCGCGGCGCGGGACAGGCCGCGCAGCGCCTCGGTCCGTTGGCTGACCGCGACCGAGATCGCCGACGCCTGCCCCGCCTGCCGGGGCCGCGACTTCGGCGCCGACGGCTTCTGCGAGGAGTGCGGGCAGCGCCGGCCGACCGCGCGCGACCACACCGAGCTCGACCTCGGCGCGGTCGCCGCCGTCACCGACATCGGCAGCCGCCACCACCGAAACGAGGACGCCGTGGCGATCGGCGTCCTCGACGGCGCGGTCGCCGTCGTGGTGTGCGACGGCGTCTCGTCGTCCAGCCGGCCCGACACCGCCTCCCATGCGGCCGCCGACGCCGCGATGGCGGCGCTGCTCGACGGCCTCGCCGACGGCGACGACCGCGACACCTCGATCATCGCGGCGACCCGCGCTGCGCAGGCCGCCGCGACGGTGGTGGCCGGCGCCCATCCCGGGCCCAATCCGCCCAGCTGCACATTCGTCAGCGCGGTGCTCACCGCCGACGCGATCACCATCGGCTGGGTCGGCGACAGCCGCGCCTACTGGCTGCCCGACGGCGAGGGCGAACCGCTCCTGCTGACCGTCGACGACTCGCTGCGCAACTCCCTCGCCGCCAAGGGTGTCAGCGGCAAAGCGATCGACGAGAACCCGCACGCCGCCTCGCTCGTGCGCTGGCTCGGCTCCGACGCCACCGACACCGACCCCCACCTGCGCACGATCGCGCCCGAGGCGCCCGGGCGGGTGCTGGTCTGCACCGACGGGCTCTTCCGGTACCGCCCCGTCGTCGCCGACCTGGCCGCCACCGTCGCCGCCACCGCCACGGGTTCGCCGCTGGCCGGTGCGCAGAGCCTGACGCGGCTCGCGCTGGACGAGGGCGGCCAGGACAACGTGACCGTTGCGCTGGCGCCTTACCGGATCGAGGCCCTCGATGCGGCGGACGTCACCGCAGCACGAGGTTCAAGCGAAGGATCGAGGACATGACCGAGCAATCCGCGTTCACCGTCGAGGTCCACCAGAACCGCTTCCTGCCCGCCGGCGGCACCGTCGTCGACGCGGTGCTCGACGTCACCGCCGCAGGCACCGGCGGGGCCGTGGCCGGTGGGCCGCCCAGCGCCGCGCAGGTCATCATGATCGACTGCTCGGGTTCGATGAACAGCCCGTCCACGAAAATGCAGGAGGCCAAGAAGGCCACCGTGGCGGCCATCGACGCGTTGCGCGACGGCGTCGCGTTCGGGATCGTGGCCGGCCGCGGATATGCGGAGATGGTCTTCCCGGCAACGGTCAGTCTGGTGCCGGCCAACTCGCAGACCCGCGAGCTGGCCAAGGAGGCGGTGCATCGGCTCCACGCCAACGGCGGCACCGCGATCGGCACCTGGCTCACCATGGCCAACCACCTCTTCGCGCCCAGCACCGCCGGGGTCAAGCACGCGATCATGCTGACCGACGGGCAGAACCAGCACGAGACGGCCGAGCAGCTCGCCTCCGTGTTGCACGCCTGCCAAGGCCGGTTCGTCTGCGACACCCGCGGCGTCGGCGCCGGCTGGAGCGGCTCGGAGCTGCGCACCGTCGCCTCCGCGCTGCTCGGCAGCGCCGACGGCCTGCCCGACCCCGGCCAGCTCGTCGCCGACTTCAGGGCGATGACCGAAGCGGCGATGGGCAAGTCCGTGGCCGAGGCGACGCTTCGCCTGTGGACGCCGGCCGGCGCGACGGTCCGGTTCGTCAAGCAGGTCTTCCCGCATGTGGAGGATCTGACCGGCCGCCGCACCGACGTGAGCGCCCGCATCGGGGACTACCCGACCGGTTCGTGGGGCGCGGAACACCGTGAGTACCACGTGTCCATCGAGGTGCCCGCCAACGCCGTCGGCGAGGAGATGCTCGCCGCCCGGGTCAGCCTGGTCACCGGCGACCAGGTGCTCAGCCAGTCCCTCGTCCTGGCCAACTGGACCGACGAGACGGCCCTGTCCACGCAGATCAACGGCCGGGTCGCCCACTACACCGGCCAGGCCGAGCTCGCCGACGCGATCCAGCAGGGCCTCGCCGCCCGCGACGCCGGCGACGTCGAGACCGCCACGGCGAAGCTGGGCCGCGCGGTACAGCTCGCCGAGGAGTCCGGCCACGGCGACACCGCCAAGCTGCTGGGCAAGGTGGTCGAGGTCATCGACGCGCCCAGCGGTACGGTCAGACTCAAGCAGAAGGTCGCCGGCGTCGATGCCGAGCTGGCCAATGTCCGGTCCGTGAAGACCATCCGCGTCAAAGGCACCTGAGGAGGTGCAGACGATGGCAACCTGTCCCCGTGGGCACAGCTCGGTCGCAACCGACTACTGCGACGAGTGCGGCGCGCCGATCAACGCCCCGGTGCTGCCGATGCCGCTTCCGGATGTCACGTCCACGGGCGGCGCGCCGCCGGCGCCCGTGGCCGGCGGCCAGTCATGCCCGGACTGCGGTACCCCGCGCGACGGTCGCTTCTGCGAGGTCGACGGCTTCGACTTCGAGGCACAGCACCCGCCGGCACAGCAGCGCGTGCCGGACAACGGGGCCGGCACGCCGCGGCCGCAGCCCGGCGGAATCTCGCAACCCGCCGTCACCGGCAGGCCAACGCCCCCATCGCGCGGCACCCTGCGCCTCGTCGTATCCGCCGACCGGGCCTACCACGACCGCATGGCGGCCATCGACGCGCCCGACGCGGACAGCGTCGCCTTCCCGGCCTTCTGCCCCGAGCGCCGCTTCGCACTCGCCGACGGCCAGCACCTGCTCATCGGCCGGCGTAGTCGCTCGCGGGGCATCGAGCCGGACATCGACCTCACCGGCCCGCCCGAAGACGTCGGCGTCTCCCACGCGCACGCGGTGCTGATGTCCACATCCGACGGTGCGTGGACCGTGGTCGACCTCGGCTCGTCCAACGGCACCTACCTCAACGACAGCACCGACCCGGTCGCGCCCAACGTGCCGACACCGGTCAAGGAAGGCGATCAGATCCACGTCGGCGCCTGGACCACGATGACGATCACCTCATAAGTCGGAGCCCGCCGGGACTCAGCAACGCGGAGTACCCGGGCGGGACCGGTTCGGCGCCGTGGCGGTCAGCGGGTCGCGGCGACGTCGAGGAGAATCTTCAGCAGGTCCTGCGGCGTGTCGCGCATGAGGTTGTGGCCGCCGGCCAGCGCGTGCGTCGTCCAGGAGGGATCATCGCGCAGCCGCTGGTAGACCGGGGTGAACGGGGACTGGCCCTCCCACCCCGCGGCGTACAGGTAGTCGCGGCGGCGGATGTGTGCGAGGTCCCCGGCGAGTCGCAGCGGCTGGAGCAGCGAGGCGATCGGGTGCGGTGTGGCCCGCGGGTCGAAGAACGGCAGCGGCCGCACCCCGTACCCGTCGTCCACCACATCGGCGTACCACTGCCGCTCCTGGTCGGACACGAGGCGCCAGCAGGAGTCGCCGTCGTTCGGGACCATGGCGTCCACGTACACCAGGGAGTCGACGCGGTCGGCCGCGCGGTCGGCGACCCCGGTGATCACCATGCCGCCGTAGCTGTGGCCGACCAGCACGGCGTCGCGGATGTTCTCGGTGGCGAGCACCGCGGTGACGTCCTGGATGTGCGTGTCGAGGTTGACGGCACCGGGCAGCAGGTGGCTGCGCTCGCTGAGCCCGGTCAACGTCAGCGGGCGGACGGTGTGCCCGTGGGCGCGAAGGTCCTGGGTGACCTCCTCGAAGCACCAGCCGCCGTGGCACATCCCGGGAATGAGTACGAAGTTCGTCATGATCCTCTCCTTGTCGTGGTCAGACGCTTGTGGTGGCGCGGGTGGTGTGGCGCTGCGAGGTGACCGGCGTGCGGCCGGCGGCAACGGCGATCACGGCGGCGAGGACGCACAGGATCGCGGTCCATGCCAGGGTGGCCTTGGTCGAGGTGTGGTCGGCGAGCACACCGGCGAGCCACGGGCCGGCGGTCTGGCCGGCCGCGAACACGGTCGTGAAGACGGCGAGCGTGGGGGTCCAGTCGCCCGGTGCGGTACGGGCCTTGATCAGGGCGGTGACGGCGGCGGGGACGGTCATGAACGTGGCCCCGTACACCAGGCCGGAGACGAGAACGACCGGAGCCGCGGGCGATGCCAACGCCAGGGCCGCCCCACCGCCCAGCACGGCGAGCAGGAGGGCGAGGGCGCGGGCGCCGGGCCATGTGGCGATCGGGCGGCTCCACAGCACGGGTGCCGCCACGACGGCCGAGCCGAGCACGGCCCAGGTGAGCATGACCTGGGTGCGGGAAGCGTGCTGGTCGGCGAGGTAGGCGGACAGGAACGTGATGTAGGTGATGTACCCGGCGGCGAACAGCAGATAGGCCACCGCCGGCAGCCACAGCGGGCGCAACCGGGCCCGCCCGGCCGCCGCCTGCGGGTCGTTGGCCAGGTCCGCCGCGGTCCAGCTCACCGCCCCGGCCAGCGCGGCGGCGACGGCCAGCAGGACCCACGCCGCGCGCCAGTGTTCGCCGAGCACGGGGATGCTCAGGCCGCTGACGGCGATGCCGAGCCCGGTGCCGGCGAAATACACGGTGATCGGCGCGGCCGATCCAGCGCTGGCGGCGATGTGCGAGGCGATCACGCCGCCCGCGATGAACACCACCGCGCCGGCGGCGCCGGCCAACGTTCGCGCGACCAGCAGCGCCAGGTAGTTGTCACTCACGGCGGTGGCCGCCAGGAAGGCGGCCACCAGCGCCATGCCGATGCGGAAGGCGGTGCCGGCACCCCAACGCCGGACCGCCATGGGCGTGGCGAGGGCGCCGAGCAGGTAGCCCAGGCCGTTGCCGGCGCTCATCGAGCCGGCCTCGGCCAGGGTCCAGTGCAGGTCGGCGCGCATGGCCGGCAGGAGCAGCCCGTAGGCGAAGCGGGCCAGTCCGAGCGCCGAGGCGGTGCCCAGGGCCAGGCGGCAGGCACGCCACATCACCCCTGGCGTGGCTATGGGCGGTGTCCGCGGTGCTGACACGTGAGCTCCCTAGATCGAACCGATCGGTACGAACTCGGATGCTAGCAGATGACCGAACCGTTCGGTACGATCTTTGTCATGCCCGTACCCAAGGGATCGACGATCGATCCGGAGCGCACCCGCGCGGCGATCCTCGCGGCGGCCACCCCGCTGCTGTACGAGCGGGGGCTCGACGGCATCGGCGTCGCCGAGCTGTGCGCCGGCATCGGGGTGTCGAAGGAGACGCTCTACCGGCACTTCGGCACCAAGGACGGCCTCGTCGAAGCGGTGCTGGAAGCCCGCAGCGACCGGGTGATGCGATGGCTGACCGATGCCGTCGCGGCCGCCGGGAGCGACCCACGAAACCAGCTCTCGGCAGTGTTCGACGCGCTGCAGCGCTGGTACGAAGAGCCGGCCTTCCGCGGCTGCGCCATGCTGAACGCGGCCGCCCAGCACCACGTCGCCGCCGTACGTGCGATCACCGCACGCCACCTCGACCGCTACCTCGAACTCCTGACCGGCATCGCCATCCGGGTCAACGCGACCGATCCGCACCTCCTGGCGCGTCAGCTGCTCATGCTCGCCGAGGGGGCCACCATCGTTGCCGCCCACCACGATCGGTCCGACGTCGGCGAAGACGCGCGGCGGGCCGCGTTCGCCCTGCTGTCCGCGGCGGCCCGATAGACCATTCGTTCGGCGCGGCATCGACCGGTGCAGGCCTCGCCTGTTGCTCACGCCGGTCGGGCTGCAGGCCGGGCCCCTGTCACGATCGGCGCGGACGGCGCTCGGCGGCTCAGTGGGACGTCGCTGCTTTCGGTGCGGCGCGGACGTGCGCGCGTTCGCCTTGCCGGCCGACGAGGCTGAGGAACTCGACGGGGCCGGTTGCGGTGGCGCCGAACCAGTGTGGTGTGCGGGTGTCGAACTCGGCCGCCTCGCCTGAGCCGAGGAGCAGGTCGTGCTCGCCCAGCACGAGGCGAAGCGTGCCGTTGAGGACGTAGACCCAGTCGTAGCCCTCATGGGTTCGCAGCTGCGGTGGGGTGTCGTCGCCGCTGGCCGGGAGCACGAACTTGTACGCCTGGATTCCGCCGGGTCGCCTGGTGAGCGGGATGATCGCCGACCCGTCGGCGCAGGCGACGGGACGCAGGTGAATTCGCGGGTCGCCGGTGGCGGGCGCGTCGACGAGTTCGTCGAGGGTCACGCCGTGTGCCCGGGCGAGCGGCAGTAGCTGTTCGAGGGTGGGACGGCGCAGGCCCGCTTCGAGCCGCGACAGGGTGCTCACGGAGATGCCGGTCCGCTCGGCCAGGTCGGTCAGCGTCATCTCGGTGCGCAGGCGCAGCCGTTTGAGCCGCGGCCCGACGGCGTCGAGCGTGCGATCGAACTCCTCGTTCATGCCCCCATTTTGCCATTCGGCAACGGCGCTTGCCAGTTGGCCTGGCGGGTGGCGACTATTTCGGCATGGCCCACGACCTGGGGAAACCCGGTCGCGGCCCCTGAACTGCGCCAATGACCTGCACATCGACTCGAAGGACAACCGTGAGCACCAACCCTCTTTCCCCGGAGCCGGCCGGCACCGGTACGGCCACGATCGACGACCCGCGGCGGCGGCGCGCGGTCTTGCTCGGCGTATGCCTGGCGCTGATGGCGGTCATCGCCTCGGTGTCGGGGCTGAACGTGGCTCAGCCGGACATCACCGTCGAGTTCGGCATCTCGCAGAGCGGCGTTCTGTGGATCATCAACATCTACACCATCACCCTTGCCGCGCTGCTGTTGCCGCTGGGTGCGGTGGGTGACCGGTGGGGCCGTAAACCGGTACTGCTGATCGGTCTGGCGCTGTTCGGGGTTGCCAGTGCGGCCGCGGGCCTGGCCACGTCGGCGCAGCTGCTGCTGGCCTCGCGGGTTGTCGCCGGGGTCGGCGCGGCGATGATCATGCCGGTGACCCTCGCCGTGATCACGTCGAGTTTCCCGGCGCAGGCCCGGTCGCAGGCGATCGGGGTGTGGACCGGGGTCGCCGGTGCCGGCGGTCTGCTCGGGATGTTCCTGTCGGCGCTGCTGGTCGACGTCGCGAGCTGGCGGTGGCTGTTCGTCCTGCCGGTGGTGCTCGTCCTCGCCGCGGTCGTGGTGGCGGTACGGTCGATCCCGGACTCCCGGGAGGCGTTCGCGCACGGTTTCGACGGCTTCGGCGCGCTGAGCTCCGTCGTCGCGGTGGTCGGCCTGATCCTGGTACTGCACGAAGGACCCGAGCGCGGGTGGACCGACCCGGTGACGGTGGTGAGCCTGGTCGTCGGGGGCGCCGCCGCGGTGGCGTTCGTGGTCGGCGAGTCACGGCGGGAAGGCCCGCTGCTGGACGTCGGCCTGTTCCGGCAGCGGGGGCTGTCCAGCGGGTCGGTGACGTTGCTGGCGGTCTTCGGCGTGCAGGCCGGTGTCGCCGTCGTCCTCTACCCGTTCTTCCAGGCGGTGCTGGGCTGGTCCGGGTTGCTGGCCACCGTGGCGATCCTGCCGATGGCGCTGCTCATGATGGTCAGCTCCGGGCTGGCACCCAGGATCGCCGCTGGGATCGGCGGGCGCGCGACGATGGCGCTGGGTATCGCGCTGGGCGCGGCGGGGCTGGCCTTGATGGCCCTCCTCGTGTCGGTCGAGGGCGGCTATCCGTCAGTGCTGCCGGGCATCGCCGCGATGGGTCTGGGCATGGGCCTGGCGATGACGCCCTCCACCGAGGCGATCACCTCCTCGCTGCCCCGGGCGCAGCAGGGCGTGGCGTCCGCGCTCAACGACGTCACGCGCGAGTTCGGCACCGCGCTCGGCGTGGCGCTGCTGGGCGCGGTCCTGACCGCCGGGTACCGCGCGGCGATCGGCCCCCGCCTCGAAGGCCTGCCGGACGGCACCGCCGCGACCGCCCGCGAAGGGGTGTCCAACGCCCTCGCCGTGGCCGACGCGGCCGGCCCCCGGGCGGGCGCGCTGGTCACTGCCGCCAAGGAGTCCTTCATCGACGGCTGGCAGCGAGGCATGTGGGTCGGCGTCGGCGTCCTGGTCGTCCTGCTGGTGCTCGTCCTGGTCCGCGGACCGCGCAGGTCCACGACCGGCGACTCACCCGCCGAGTCGCCCGCTGACCTCGGCGTCCCGGCCGGCTCCCATTGATGGGTTGTACCGCCCGGACCGCCGGTCAGGCGCGATGGGGGCGGCCCGGGGCGGGCTCCAGGCCGCTGGTGACCATCTCGTCGCACAGCTGCGGCAGCACCCGCGCGAAGCCGGTGCTCGCGAACTGCCAGTTGTGCCCGCCGGTGTCGACGAACTGGTGGGTGACGATCCCGTCCCGGGTGGCCTCGGCGGCCAGCTGCTCGCCGACGGCGATGCCGCGGGCGTCGTCGGCGCCGGCGCCGAACCACAGCGTCACGCCGGGGTAGCGGCGGGTGCTCAGCAGCCGCGCGGGGTCGTGCGCCTGTTCGGCGGCGAGGTTGCCGCCGAACAGCGCGCTCAGGGTGTGCGCGGGGTTGCCGAGGTTGGGCCGGGCGTCGCCGCCGAAGTCGATGACGTGCCGGTAGATGTCGGGGTGGCCGAGGACGAGGTCCAGGGCGCAGGTGCCGCCCTCGGAGAACCCGACGATGCCCCAGCTCGACGGGTTGTGCTGGATCTGCAGGGTGCCGGTGATGAACGCGGGCACGTCGGCGGTCAGGTACGTCTCGGCGTTGCCCTGGGGGCTGTCGATGCACTCGGTGTCGCCGGTGGCGGAGCCGTTCTGGTCGACGACCACCAGCACCGGCGCCCGCCCGTGGTGCGCCGCGGCGTAGGCGTCGTCGGTGGACTGGCCGTGCCCGGACTTGAGCCAGTTGATCGGGGTGCCGGGCGAGCCGACCAGCATGATGAGGACCGGCAGCGTCGCGCGGCCGGGGCCGAAGTAGGCGGGCGGCAGGAACACGACGCCGGGGCGGTGCCTGAAGTGCGACCGGGTGGACGGTGCGTCGAGGCTGACGATCACGCCCTGCGCGGGCGGGGTGCCGCCGGGTGTGGCGCCGCCGATCAGGTCGTGCGCCTGCTGGCCGCTGATGGCCCCGGAGTGGCCGAGTACGTCGCCGATCTGCGGCCAGATGCCGTACTGCTGGTCGATGAGCATGAACGCGCCGGCGACCGTCGCCGGCACCGCGACCACGGCCGCCGCCTTACGCCAGGGCAGTGCCCGCCCGGCGGCCCGGC
Organism: Dactylosporangium sp. NPDC051485; assembly: GCF_040682015.1. NCBI lineage: Bacteria > Bacillati > Actinomycetota > Actinomycetes > Micromonosporales > Micromonosporaceae > Dactylosporangium > Dactylosporangium sp. NPDC051485. The sequence continues at coordinate 17,268 of NZ_JBFAZW010000100.1, read as the reverse complement.
GGCGGCGCAGGACCAGCGGGCATCCCGCGAGCGCGGCGAACCCGGCACCGACCCAGATCGCGAACGACGGCGGGTAGGCGTCGGTCACCGTGCCGGTGATCCACAGGGTGAGCGCGACCAGGCCGACGAGCCCGGCGACCGACAGCAGCAGGATCGGCAGCGTGCGGGTGAGCCACCGGCGCTCGCGGCTCCAGAACGCGGCGAGCAGCAGCGCGCAGCCCACCGCCTCGAAGCCGGCGGCCACGGCGCGGTCGAGCAGCGGCACGTGATCGAACGCACCGCCCCTGGCCGCCCAGGTCAGCCCGGCCGTCGCGAGCCCCGCCGCGACCGCGGCCACCGCCGCGGCGACCCGCCGGCCGCGGGGCCGTCTGTGCCTCGTGCGCTCGGGCACGGCGAGAAGCTCGTGCGTGGGCTCCTCCGCGTGGTAGATCCCCATGACCACTAGACCCCCGCCGAGACTCCACCATGGCAGACGAGCGGAAAGGTATCCACCCGCCCGCCTCCACGGCAACAGCGGACCGTAACCGAACGGTGGCGGCTGCGGGGCGGCTGCCGTGGACCAGGATGAGGTCACCCCGGCGGGAGCATCGTGGAGTGCACCTCGGGCGTGCTCACCACCGGGTCCTACGAGCGCCAGGGCCCCGACCCGGGCGAACGTCAGCGGTTGGGCCCGCGGCCCGGGGTGAGGGTGCTCAGCAGGTGGGCCACCGTGACCCACACCGGCCAGCCGATCAGCCACACCGCGAGCACCACGCCGAGCGTCAGGGTCATGCCCTGCAGCGCCTCCGTGCGGGCCGGGTCGCCGATCCACCAGCGGCCCGCCTGCAGCAGGGCGGCGGCGATCGCGGCGCCGAGGACGGCCTTGGCCCACTCGCGCCACTCGTACCGCACCCGCTCGCTCCCCCGCTTGGGCACCTTGCGCGGCGGCGGGCCGCCGGCGAACCGGTGCGCGAACCGCGCGTCGGCCCAGCGGATCATCGACGGGCCGAACGCGACGGAGAAGCCGAGGAAGACGGCGGCCAGCGCGTGCGGGCGCCCCGCCGAGCCGCCGCCGTGCAGGTCGATGGCGACGGCGACGAGCAGCGCGAGGTCGACGACGGGGGTGGCGGCGAGCAGCGCGGCGCCGGCCCGGGGCCGCCGCAGCGGGTAGCGGGCGAGCAGGCCGGCGGCGAGCAGGACCCAGAACGCGACCTCGCACCCGGCGATCCAAGCGATCAGCATGGTACCCAGGCTCGCCGCGGATCGGGGCCGCCGCCTCGGCCTCGGCGACGGTTACCGTACATCCTTCGTCGCATTTCGCCGCCGTACACCGGGATGGAAAGATCGGGGCGTGAAGGGCCGCGCCGTGGATCTCGTGCTCGCCGGCAGCGGCCTGGCCGCCGGCGCGCTGATGTTCGTCACCGGCCAGTGGCAGGCCCAGGTCGCGCCGGCGTGGCTGTTCGTGCCGCTGGTGGTGTGCTGCGGGGCGCTGCTGCTGCGCCGGACCGCGCCGCTGGCCAGCGTGCTGGTGGGCACGGCCGCGGTCGCCGGGGACGTCGTCATCGGGCCGTCGCTGGCCACGCCGCTGGTGTACACCCAGGTGCTGTACGACGCCTGCCTGCACGGCCGGGCGGCGCTGGCCCGGGCGCTGCTGGCCCTCAGCGTGATCGGCTCGGTGGTCACCGGCGCGGTGTGCCTCGTCGTCGTGCGCGACGTGCGCGCGCTCGGGCTCGCCGTGCTCCTCGCGCTCGTCACCGTCGTGCCGATCCTCACCGGCTCCCACGTGCGCCACCACCGCGACCAGGCGGCCATCGCCCGCCGCTCGGCCGAGCAGGTGGCCCGGCTGGCCGAGGCCGACCGGGCCAACGCGGTCGCCGCCGAGCGGGCCGGGATGGCCCGGGAGCTGCACGACGTCATCGCCAACCACCTCAGCGCGGCCGCCATCCACGCAACCGCGGCGCTGTCGGCCGACCTCGGCCCGGACGGCACCCGGCAGGCGCTCACCGTCATCCGGGAGAACAGCGTCCAGGGCCTGGCCGAGATGCGGCGGATGATCGGGTTCCTGCGCGACCCCGCGGCCGTCGCCGAGGCCACCCGGGGCGGTCTGGCCGCCCTCGACGACCTCGTCGCTCACTGCGGCGTGCCGGTCGGGCTGAGCGTGACCGGCGCCCCCGAGCGGGTGCCGGTGAGCGTGGACCTGGCGGCGTACCGCATCCTGCAGGAATCGCTGGCCAACGCTCTCAAGCACGGCGACGGCGGCCCGGTCGCGGTCGCCGTCGCCTGCACGGCGGCCGCGGTCGACCTTCGCGTGGACTCCGGGCTGGCCCGCCGCCCGGTCCCGGGGCTCGGCGGCGCCGGGCTCATCGGCATGCGCGAGCGGGCCGCGCTGCTCGGCGGCACGCTCACCGCCGGCCCCGACGGCGACCGCTGGATCGTCGCCGCCCACCTCCCGACGGACGCGCCGTGACGGCCGTGCGGGTGCTCGTCGCCGACGACCAGCCGGCGGTACGGGCGGGCCTGGTGCTCATCCTGCGCTCGGCGCCCGGCCTGGAGGTGGTCGGCGAGGCCCCCGACGGCGTCGCCGCGGTCGAGCTGGCCCTGCGGCTGCGCCCCGACGTGGTGCTCATGGACCTGCGCATGCCGCGCCTGGACGGAATCGCCGCGACCCGCGAGCTCGTCGCCGCGGGCATGCGCGGGGTGCTGGCCCTGACCACGTTCGACATCGACGAGTACCTCTTCGGCGCGCTGCGGGCCGGCGCGGCAGGCTTCCTGCTCAAGGACGCCTCGGCCGACGAGCTCGTGGCCGCGGTGCGCACGGTGGCCCGCGGCGACGGCATCGTCTCCCCGGCCGTCACCCGCCGCATCCTGGCCGCCTTCGAGGAGTCGCCGAAAGACGGCAAGGACCCGGCCGTCGTACCGCTGGGGCTGCTCACCTCCCGCGAGCGCGACGTCCTGGGCTGCCTCGGCGAGGGCCTGTCCAACGCGGCGATCGCGGCCCGGCTCGGCATCGCCGAGGCCACCGCCAAGACCCACGTCAGCCGCATCCTGGCCAAGCTGGGCCTGCAGAGCCGCATGCAGGCCGCCCTGGCCGCCCGCCAGCAATAGCCGCGGCCCGGCACCAACGAGCGCGGCCCGCCAGCAATGGACGCGGCCCGGCACCAACAACCGCGACCCGCCAGCAATGGACGCGGCCCGGCACCAGCAGGCCCGGCACCAACAAGCGGCCTGGCAGCAATAACCGCGGCCCGGCACCGGCAAGCTACGGAGCGTCGCCGGGCTCGACGGCGGGCGCATCGGACGTGAGCGCGGCAAGGACCCGGTCGAGGGCCGCGCGGTCGCCGGCCGGCAGCGCCGCGGTGAGCTCCTCGTCGAGCTCGCGGGCGGCCGCTGCGCACACGCCCAGCAGCTCGCGTCCGTGCCCGGTGAGCACGAGGACCTGCCGGCGCCGGTCCCGCGCATCCCGGGTCCGGGCGACCGCGCCGAGCGACTCGAGGTGGTCGGCGAGCGCCACCACCAGGCTGGGCGCGACCCCCAGCCGCACGGCCAGGTCCTGCTGCGAGGCGACGCGCCCGGCGTCGAGCGCCGTCATGAGCGCGAGATGCCGCGGCTTGAGGTCGTACGGCTCGATCCGCGCCGCGAACCGGGTGTTCGCCAGGGCGCCGAGCACGCCGAGGCGGTACGCGACCGTGCCCGCCAGCCCCGACCCGCCCTCAGCCTCGTGCACAACCCCGATGATACGCACCCACGAACGGTTCACGGACTGAACGATTGAGCGCTCACCGCCCAGGCTTCCGAGCTCAGCCGCCGAGCCAGCCCGCGGCGCCCTCGAAGGAGGTGGGGGCCGGGTCCAGGCCGAGGCGGGCGCGGGCGGCGCCGAGATCGAGGGTGCGCTCCAGGCCGAGGTGGCTGATGGCGTACCGGGTGAGCCGGGGCGGTCCGGGCCGGCGGGCCAGGCGCCAGGCGGCCTCGAACGCTCCCGCGGCCCGCCAGGCCGGGCGCAGCGGCAGGCCGCGGATTCGCACGTCCCGCCCGAGGGCGCGCATCAGCTCGCCTAGCGCGGCGCCGACGGTGACCGGTGCGGCGTCGGCGACGTTGTAGACGCCGGGCGGCGCGTCGGGGGCGCAGGCGCGCAGGGCGGCGGCCACCAGGTTGTCGATCGACGTCAGCGACTGGCGGGCCCGGCCGTCGCCGACGATCCACAGCGTGCGGCCGCGCACGGCGGAGAGGATGCGCGGCAGCAGCACCCGGTCGCCCGGGCCGTAGACGGCGTGCGGGCGCAGCACCACCGTGTCCGGGCGGTCGGCGAGGAGCCGCTCGGCGGCGGCCTTCGAGGCGGCGTACGCGGTCAGGTACCGCGCCACGGGTGCCTCGTCCTCGCGGGCCTGGACGGTCGGCCGGAACGGGTCGTAGACGCTCGCCGAGGAGATGTGCACCAGCCGTACCGCCGGGAAGGTCGCGGCGACGTGCCGGGTGCCCTCGAGGTTGGTCCGCCAGGTCGGGCCGGGCGGGCCCCAGTCGTTGACGGCGGCGGCGCAGTGCACGACCGCGTCCACGCGGGGCGGGCCGGGCAGCGGGCCGTCGTCGATGTTCCACTCGCGGCGGCCGAGCGGGTGGACGTGCCAGCCGGCGGCGGTGGCGGCGCGGCACACCGCCCCGCCGACGAAGCCCGTCACGCCGGTCACCGCGATGCGCACTGCCGCTCCAGCATCCGGCGCAGGGCCTCGCGGTCGGGCTTGGCCGTGCGGCCGGTCACCGGTATGGCCGCCACGGCGACGATCTCGTCCGGCAGGGCGCCGGCGTCGATGAGCGTGGGCAGGGCGGCGCGGACCGCGGCGACGACGGGCTGCGCCGGCCCGTCCGGGACGATCGCGAGGACGACCTTCTCGTCGCCGGCGAGGCCGGTGGGCAGGCCGACCAGGACCGCCTCGGCGACGCCGTCGAGGCGGGCGATCGCGGGCTCGTACAGGCCGGGGTAGATGTTGACCCGGCCCCGGATGATCATGTCCTTCTTGCGGCCGACGAGCACGATGCGGTCCCCGTCGAGGCGGGCCAGGTCGCCGGTGGCGTGCTCGGCCAGCGGGGGCTCGCCGAGGTACCCGCGGCACAGGTTCGGGCCGCGCACGAGCAGCTCGCCGTCGGGCGCGGTGCGGGCCCGCACGCCGGGCAGCAGCGCGCCGGCGAGGTCGCCGGGGCCGTCGTGCGCGAGCTTCTCCTCGGCGGTGGCGGCGGCGACCGGCACGATCTCGGTCATGCCGTACACCGTGAGCAGCTCGACCCCCGGCAGCAGCGCCCCGGCCCGGCGCAGCAGCGGGGGCGGGACGGGTGCGCCGCCGAGCATGACGCTGCGCAGGCCGGTCGGGGGCGGCACGCGGCCGGCGGCGATCGCGTCGAGGACGGCGGCGAAGTCGGCCGGCACGCAGAAGGTGTGCGTGACGCCGCGCAGCCCCGAGGCGTACCGCACCGGCTCGGCCGACGCCGCCAGCCCGTAGGGCGGCATCGTCCACAGCGCACCGGCGACCAGCGCGGGCAGGCCGAGCATCAGCTGGTCGGTGTGCACGACGTCGGCCGGGCCGAGCGCGCACCGCCCGGCCAGGACGCTGAGCCCCGCGCCGAGGGAGCCGCGGGTGTGCACGACGGCCCGGGGCGCGGCGGTGGTCCCGGAGGTGAACACGACGAGCGCCTCCCGGTCCGGCGCGTCGTCCACGGTGGACACCGCGGGTCCGGCGGCGAGGCGGGCGGCGGCGTGTGCCCCGCGCGGCACGCCGGGCAGCCACCGCCCGGCGTAGACGTGCCGGACCGGCAGCCGGTCGTAGGCGGGCAGCAGCAGCCCGCGGCGGCGGGCCGCCCAGCGGGTCGCGCGGAAGGCGCTCGCGGCGTAGAGCAGCGACTCGGCCGCGGCCCAGCGCGGGCCGGTGAGCGCCAGCCGGGCCGCGAACAGCTCGGGCCCGGCACCGGGGTCGGCAAAGACGACGGTGCCGCCGGCCGCGACGATGCCCAGGGCCAGCACGACGCCGGCGGGCTCGGGGCGGACCGAGAACAGCACCCGGTCCCCCGGCTCGAGGCCGGCCGCGCGCAGTCCGCCGGCGGTGGCCCGGATGCGCCCGCCGAACTCCCGGAACGTCAGCCGCAGCGCCCCGGACCGCAGCGCGGGCGCGTCGCCCCGCTCGTCGCACGTGGCGAGCAACGCCGTCAGCAGGTCGGTCATGCGCGGGCCAGGACCAGCTTGGCGTACCCCGGGATCAGCACCCGCGCGGCCGCCCGCCGCTGCCGCACGGCGAGGGGCCCGGCCTGGCGCCAGGCGGCCAGGACGGCGCCGAGGATGGCCTCGATCTCGGCCAGGGCCAGGGGCATGCCGAGGCAGTAGTGCGCGCCCGCGCCGAACCACAGCTGCCGCAGCTCCGGCGGGTGCGGTCGTTCGGGATCAAACGACCCGGACGCGCGGGCGCACGACATCGTCATGATGACCACCCGGTCCCCCGGCGCGACGGGCACCCGCCCGACCCGCCCGGGCGCGGCCACGCCGCGGAGCATGACCGGCGACGGCACGGTGTAGCGCAGCGCCTCGCCCACCACGGCGTCGGTGCGGGCCGGGTCGGCGGCCAGGCGGGCCAGCCAGCCGCTGTCGTGGGCCAGCGCGACCAGCCGCGGCACGAACGACACCAGCGTCTCGGTGCCGGTGAGCACGAACGCGGCGACGGCGCCGCGGGCCTCGTCCTCGGTCAGCCCGAGCTGGCGCATCCGGCCCGGCACGGTGGCGCCGGCCGCGTCGCGGTAGGCGGTCACGGCCGGGGCGGTCAGCTCGGCCATCACCGCACGGGCCCGGGCGACCTGCGGCGGGGTCAGGCCCCGTCGGGTCAGCCGGACCATCGCGGTGACCTCGGTGCCGCGGGCGAACATCGCGTCGAAGCGGTCCGGGTCGGGCGGCAGGCCGACGAGCTCGGCGATGACCGCCCCGGCGCAGCGGCGCACCTCGGCGACGAGATCGACCGGCGCCCCGGCGGCCAGCCGCGCGGTCATGCCGGCGAGGACGCCGGCCAGGACCCGCTCGCACAGCGCCCGCACGGCCGCCGGGGTGAACAGGCCGGACAGCTTGCGGCGCAGCCGGGCGTGGTCCTCCCCCGCCATGTTGAGCAGCACGCTGGGGCCGAGCACCGGGGTCCACAGGTCGGCGGGGGCGCCCGGGGCGGTCTTGCTGAACGTGCCGGTGTCGGTGAGCACCGCCCGCGCGGTCGCGGCGTCGTTGACGACCACGCCGAGGCCGGGCACCCGCACGACCGGGCCGAGCCGGGCCAGGCCGCGGGCGAGCGGGAAGAGCAGCGGGTGCGCGGCCAGCTGGAGGCGCCGCTCCCAGCGGGCGGTCACCGGATGTCTACAATGGACGGACGGTACCGGTGGTCGGCGTACCAGGCGAGGGTGCGGCGCAGCCCCCACGCCCGGACCCGCCGCGTCGAGCCGCGCACGGTGACGTCGCGGCGCAGCCCGTAGGCGGGGGTCAGCCGGCGCACCGCGTTGACGAGGGCCCGGTCCTCGTGCAGCTCCTCGATGGCCGTGCGCGGGAAGCCGCCCGCCCGCTCGTAGAGGCCGGCGGCGATGGCCATGTTGCAGCCGGGGGCCATCACGTACGGGCCGAGGTAGGCGGGATCGCGGTTGCCGGGGCGGAACTTGCCGAACCAGGCGGCCACCTCGACGGCGGTGGGGAGCAACCAGCGGTACCGGCCCGGGAGCGGGCCCTCGTCGGTGCGCGGCAGCAGCCGGCCGGCGACCAGCTCGAGGCCGTCGCCGAACGCGGCCCGGATGCGGGCGGTCCAGTCCGGCTCGGGCAGGCAGTCGGCGTCGGTGCGGGCGAGGTGGGTGGCGCCGTGGGCGATGGCGAAGCGCATGCCGGTGTCGGCGGCCGCGCCGGTGCCCTTGCGCGGCTCCCCGATGACGTGCACCGTTGCCGAGTGCGCGCGCACGACGTCGGCGGTGCCGTCGGTCGAGTTGTTGTCGACCACCACCACCGTGAAGTCGGGGTCGTCCTGCGCCGCCAGGGCGTCCAGCGTCTTGGTGATGCCGGGCGCCTCGTTGTACGCCGGAATCACCACCCAGAGGTTCACAGCCGGATCACCGTCATGCCCAGGCTGATGCCCCCGCCCAGGCCGACGAGCGCGATCAGGTCGCCCGGCCCGGCCAGGCCGGTCTCCAGGGCCACCGACAGCTGCAGCGGCAGGCTGGCCGAGGCGACGTTGCCGTGCTCGGGCAGCGTGACGACGACCCGGTCGGCCGGCACGCCGATGCGCTCGCGGATCTCCTCCAGGAACCCCAGCGACACCTGGTGCAGCCCGACGAAGGCGAAGTCGTCCCACGTGAGGCCCAGCCGGTGCACCGTGTCGTGCAGGACCTGCGGGCCCAGGGCCGAGAACGCGTCGCGGAGCCGGTCGCCGTCGATGCGGAAGTAGGTGTACTCCTCGTCGCGCGGGTGCGCCGAGCCCCCCGCCGGCAGCGTCCCGACGTCCCACACGCGCGAGTTCGCGGCCGCGCCGAAGCCGAGGATCCCGGGCCCGCCCGGCACCGCCTCGGCGGCGCGCAGCAGCAGGGCGGCGCCGGCGTCGGACAGCGTGTAGCCGGCGAACGCGGTCCGGAACGCGGCGATGTCCGGCACCCGCCAGCGCACCGCCCGCGACGGCGACTCCCCGCCGGCGATGAGCACCCGCCGGTAGCGGCCCGCGACGATGAGCGCGTCGGCGATCTCCATCGCGTTGAGCACGCTGTTGCACGCGTTCTTCACGTCGAACACCGGGCAGCCCAGCCCGAGCTTCTCGGCGACGATGTGCGCGGTCGCCGGCTCCACCATGTCCTGGCTGGCCGAGGCGAAGATCAGCAGGTCGACGTCGCCGGGTGCGGTGCCCGAGCCGGCGAGCACCTTCTGCGCGGCGGCCACGGCGAGGTCGGAGGCCTGCCAGTCCTGCGGCATCTCGTGCCGGTGCTCGATGCCGCTGACCCGGCGGATCAGCCCGGCCGGCGGCACGAACCCGTCGCTGCGCGCCGCGATGCGCTCCTCCACGCCGCGGCTGGACAGCCGGTCCGCGGGCAGATGGACCGCCACCCCGCCGAGCACGGCGACCCGTCGATCCAACGCTCCCACACGCGGACGGTACCATGATCGTTGTGGCCCTCACCCCCGACCGGCGGCACGAGCTGCGGCTGCTGGCGGCCAGCCGGCCCGCCCTGCCCCTCCTGCTGACCCTCGGGCGGTTCGCCCGGCCGATCCGCCGGATGCCCGGCCTCGGGTGGCTGGTCGCCGACCCGGTGACCGCCCGGCTGATCCTCAACGACGGCGAGCACTTCTCGCTGCTCGGCGAGGGCGGCGTCGGGCACCTGTGGGCCCAGGTCCTCGGCGACTGGGTCCACGACGCCTTCGACGGCGCCGGGCACCACGCCCTGCGGACCAAGGCCCGGGAGCTGTTCACCGAGGACAACGCGGCCGAGCTGGTCGCCCGGGTGGCCGGCCCGCGCCTGCGGCGGTGCACCGAGGCCCTCAACGCCGGGGAGACGGTCGACGTCGCCGACCTGGGGCGGGTCATCGTCGGGCGCATCGTGGCCGACCTGCTCGGCCTTCGCATCGGTACCACGGACAGCCCCGACGACGACGCCCCGTACCGGGCGGTGTTCAACACCGGCGAGGAGCTCGCCGCCCTGGCGCTGGGCAGCACCGCCTCCACCCACCTGCCCGACGCCACCGTGCGGGCCGCCAAGGCCATCGTGGCCCGGATGACCGGCGGGGTCGCCGCCGCGTGGCGCGAGGCGCCGCCCGACACGCTGCTGGGCCGCTGCCGGGACCTAGGACTCGGCCTGCGCGAGACCGAGGGCCTGGCCGTGCTGCTCACGGTGGCCGGCACCGAGACCGCCGCCAGCGCCATGGCCCGCACGGTCGCCCTCCTGCACGACACCGGCGAACAGCACCGCCTGCGGGCCGAGCCGGACCGGATCGCCGACGCCGTGCGCGAGGGCCTGCGTGTCACCACCCCCGCCCCGGTGATCGGCCGCTCCGTCCGCGCCGACGTGGACGTCGCCGGCCGGCGGCTCCGGGCGGGCGAGCGGGTCATGATGCTGACCTGGACCGCCAACAACGCCCCGGGCGGCTTCGACCTGGCCCGCCCCTACCTGCCCGAGAACCGCCAGCTGTGGTTCGGCGCCGGCCGCCACCTGTGCCTCGGCGCCCCCGTCGCGCGGGCCGAGCTCACCGCCCTGCTGCGCGCCCTCCTGGCGACCGGCCGGCCGTGGCGGATCGTCGAGCGCCGCTACGGCCGCCGGGTGCTGATCCCGACGTACCACACGCTGAGCATCGCCCTCGCCTGAGCGGTCTCAGCGCCCGAGGGCGTCGAGGAACTCCTTGGCCCAGCGGTTCACGTCGTGCGCGGCGACGTGGGCGCGCATGCGGCGCATCCGGGCGGTCAGGTCGGCCGGGTCGGCGCGCAGCGCGGCGGTGATGCCCCGCTCCAGGTCGTCCGTGTCGTACGGGTTGACCTGGAAGGCGTCGGGCAGTTCCTCGGCGGCGCCGGTGAACTCGCTCAGGACCAGGGCGCCCCGCTCGTCGCTGCGGGCGGCGACGTACTCCTTGGCGACCAGGTTCATGCCGTCGCGCAGGGGGGTGACGAGCATGAGGTCGGCGGCGAGGTACAGGGCGACCAGCTCCTCGCGGGTGCGGGACTGGAACAGGTAGTGCACGGGGGCCTTGCCGACGTCACCGAACTCGCCGTTGATCCGGCCGACCTCGCGCTCGACCCGCTCGCGCAGCTGCTGGTACTGCGCCACCCGCATCCGGCTCGGGGTGGCCACCTGCACCAGCACCGCCTCGCGGTTGCTGATCGTGCCGTCGTCCAGCAGCTCGCCGTACGCCTCGATGCGTTGTTCAATGCCCTTGGTGTAGTCCAGCCGGTCCACGCCGAGCAGCAGCGTCCGGTCGCCGCCCAGTTCCCGGCGCAGCCGTCGCGACTCGGCCCGCACGGTGTGGTCCGCGGCCAGCTTCTCGATCTCGCCGACGTCGATCGAGATCGGGAAGGCCCTCGCGGTGACGGTTCGGCCGTCGTAGCGCACCTGGTCCCCCTGCGGCTGCAATCCCAGCAGCCGCGCCGACAGCTGCAGGAAGTTGTGCGCCGCCAGCGACTGCTGGAACCCGACCAGGTCGGCCCCGAGCAGCCCGCGCAGCAGGTCGGCCCGGCGCGGCAGCTGCATGAACAGCTCGACCGGCGGGAAGGGGATGTGCAGGAAGAACCCGATGCGCAGGTCCGGCCGGACCTCCCGCAGCATGGCCGGCACCCGCAGCAGCTGGTAGTCGTGCACCCACACCGTGGCGCCCTCGGCGGCGACCCGCGCGGCCGCGTCGGCGAAGCGCCGGTTGACCGCCTCGTAGGCCACCCGCCACGCCCGGCGGTGCACGGGCGCCTCGACCCCGTGGTGGAACAGCGGCCAGATCGTCGAGTTGGACTGCCCCTCGTAGTACCGGTCGACGTCCTCCGCGCTCAGCCGTACCGGCAGCAGCCGTACCCCGTCGTGGTCGAACGGCTCGACGTCGTCGCCCGGGCCGCCGGCCCAGCCCACCCAGGCCCCCTGCGCGCCGCGCGTGATCGGCTCGAGCGCGCTCACCAGCCCGCCCGGGCTGCGGGTCCATCCATCGTCTGACCGATCGACGGGCAGCCGGTTGGCCACCACGACGAACGAGTACCGGCGCGAGTCCACGAAGCCTCCGTACCCGCCCGCATGGCGATCAACCCCGCGACGGGCGGCACGGTGCCCGGGCGTGAGAGCATGCCGCATGAGCACCTCGCCCGGCGCGCCGCCGGTGATCGTCCGGCTCGACGGGGACCTCGGGCGGCTGATCCTCAACCGGCCGGCCGTCATCAACGCCCTCAACGCCGAGATGGTCGCGATCATGCGCCGCGCCCTGGCCGACTGGGCCGGGGACGACCGGGTCCGCACGGTCCTCATCACCGGCGAGGGCGAGCGCGGCCTCTGCGCCGGCGGCGACATCCGCGCCATCCACGCCGACGCCGTCTCCGGCGGCACCGGCGCGCTGCGCTTCTGGGCCGACGAGTACCGGCTCAACGCCGCCATCGCCGAGTACCCGAAGCCGGTCGTCGCCTGGATGGACGGCCTCGTCATGGGCGGCGGGATCGGCATCTCCGGCCACGCCGCCCTGCGCGTGGTCACCGAGCGGTCCCGGCTGGCCATGCCCGAGGTCGGCATCGGCTTCCACCCCGACGTCGGCGGCTCCTGGCTGCTCGCCCACGCGCCCGGCCACGTCGGCACGCACCTCGCACTCACCGGCACCGCCGTCGGGGCGGCCGACGCGATCGCCGCCGGCCTCGCCGACCACTACGTCCCGGCCGGCCGGCGCGACGACCTCATCGACGCGCTGCGCCGCAAGGACGCCGCCACGGCCGTGGCGTCCCTCGCCGCCGAGCCGCCACCCGGCGACCTCGAGGCCGCCCGCGGCTGGATCGACGAGTGCTACGCCGCCGCCACGGTCGCCGGCATCCTCGACCGGCTCGCCGCCCACCCGGCGCCCGCGGCCCGGGACGCCGCCGAGGTGATCGCCGGCCGGTCCCCGACCGCGCTGCTCGTCGCGCTGCGCTCGCTGCGCACCGCCGCCGGCCTGCCCAGCCTGGCCGCGGCGCTGGAGCAGGAGTACCGGCTCTCGGCCAGGATGCTGCGGCTGCCCGACTTCGCCGAGGGCGTGCGGGCCCAGATCATCGACAAGGACCGCCGGCCCCGCTGGAGCCCACCCACCCTCGCCGACGTGCCGGACGCCGTCGTCGATGAGTACTTCGCCCCGCATTCTTAGGTTTTGCATAGATCGCTTTGACACTGGCGTCCCGGTCGTTAGGTTCGCCGGCATGCGGCACATCCGAACGCTGATCGCCGGGCTCGTCGTCGCGCCCGTGGCCTATGTCCTGCTCGCGGCCGGCGAGGTCCGGCCGGACGGGGGGCTCGCCCGGCCCCTGATGCTGGTCGTCGCCGGCCTGCTGCTGGGCGTCCTGGGCACCCTGCGCGTCTCGCCCCTGGGGGCGGTCGCCGTCGCGGTGCCGTACACCTTGGGCTATGTCCTGTCGCTCCTCGCCCCGGCGCGGGTGTTCCAGGCGCTGCCGCCGGACTTCTACGTGGCCGAGCACCGCCTCGACCTCGCGGCGCCGCTGCGCACCGGCCTGGCCGGCGTCGTCGGGGTGCTGCTGCTCGTCGCGGCGGCCAGCTGGCAGCGCTGGCGCCCGTGGCCGCGCCCGGGCGCCGCGGCCGTCGCCGGCGAACCGAGCACGGCCGAGACGCGTCGCGACGAGGAGCGGCCGCTGGGCGCCGACGGCCTCGGGCTGACCCAGTCGTACCGCGACGACTACCGCGAGGAGCCGACGACCCGCGAACAGACGCTGACCGACAGCGCCCGCTGGCGCTGACCCGTCGTCTCGGCAGCGCCCGGCGGCGGATGGCGGGCGCGGCGCGGGCGACCAGCATGCGGCCTGCACCCATTACTACTTGCCTCGTACTACGAGGCGCGTACCATGGCGCCCATGAGGAAGCTCTCCGCCATCCTGGCCGCGCTCGGCTCGGCGGCCGTCTTCGAGGCGCTGACGGTGCTGGCCACGCAGGACAAGCCGCTGCGGTCCGTGAGCCCGTGGCAGGACGACCCGTACGACGTGTTCGTCTCCCAGGCCGTGCTCGGCGTGCCGCTGCTGGCGGCCGTGATCGCCGCCCGGCTGCCCGCGTGGCGCTCGCCCGGCGGGGCCGATCGGGGCCAGCAGACGGCCCGGGCGGCCGGCGCCCTCACCCTGCTGATCGGGCTCGCCCTCGGCGCCGAGTGGGGCGCGGTCGCCGTCCGCGCGCACGCGCCCGCTTGGGACGGCCGGACCACGGCGCTGATCGCCGGGCTCGCCGTGGTGTCGCTGCTGACCCTCACCGTGGCCGGCCTGCTGTGGCGGTCCCGGTCGCCGCGCGGCACCGCCCGCGCGTGGCGGCACGACTGGCTGGGCGACGTCGCCGGGCGGTGGCTGTCCCCCGCCGTCGTCGCGTGGGTCCGGCGGCGCGCCGCGGTGGTGTTCGCCGCCGCGAGCGTGCTGGCCGGCGCCGCCGTGGCCGGCGCTCAGGCGATCGGCGAGGGGCTGAGTGACCCGCTGCTCATCGGGTGGTACTTCGCCGTGGTCGTCTTGTCGAAGTACACCTTCTGCGTCCTGACCAATGCCGCCGCGGGCTTCATCGCCCGGCCGCCGCGCACCCGGACCGCGCGCGTGGCCGAGGCGTCCGCGGTCGCCGGGACGGTCGCGCTGGCCCTCATGACCGCGTTCCGCGACCCGCTGTGGGACGCGGTCACGGGCGGGCCGGTGAACACGGTCCCGCTGCTGGTGACCCTCACCGTCGGGGCCGGGATGGCGACGGCGGCGCTCACCGCCGTGGTGGCAGCGCTGCGCCAGCCTCCGCAGCGGACCGCGGTCAGCTGACCGCGACGAGACGGCCCGCGGCCCGCACGACAGTCACCGGGCAGGCGGCGTTGCGGGTGACGACGTCGGCGATGCGGCCGGGGCGGCCCGCACCCCGCCCGCCGAGCACGACCAGCACCGCGTCGGCCGCCGCGTCGAGCAGCCGCGCCGCCGGGTCCACGCCGGTGAGCACGTCCACGGCGACGGGCACGTCGGGGTGCGCGGCACGCCAGCCGGCCAGGGCCTCGCTGACCTCGCGCCGGGCGTCCGCGTCCCGGGCCCACGGATCGTCGCCCGGGCACCGGACGTGACACACCCGCAGGCCGGCGCCGCGCAGCCGGGCGGCGCCGAACGCGAACGGCACGGCCGGCGACAGCGCGGCGGCGGCGTCGAAGCCGAGCACGACCGGGCGGCCGCCCGAGTGCCACGGCGGCGCCGCGTCGCCGCCCACGACGGTGACCGGGCAGGCCGCGCCCGCCATGACGTGCGCGGCGACGCCGTCCGGTCCGGACCCGGTCCGCCCCACGACCAGCAGCGTGGCCCCCCGGGCCGCGCGCACCAGCGCGGCGCCGGGGCCGCCCAGCACGACGGCGGGGCGCACCGGCAGGTCCGGATAGTCCTGGTGCAGCCGCGCGCGGGCGGCCGCCACGAGCCGCTCGGCCTCCACGGCCGCCGCGCCGACCGCGCCGGGCGGCAGCAGCAGCGCGTACGCCGAGCGCGTCAGCTGCGCGTGCACCAGGTGCAGCAGGCCACCCGACGCCGCCGCCTCGGCCGCGGCCAGGCGCACGGCAGCCGCGGATCCCGCGGAGCCGTCGTATCCGACGACGACCCTGCCCCGTGCCGCCATGACACTCCTTTCGTGGTCGGGCTCGCCCGTCACGTCACGTACCGGCAGCCCACGCATCTGCCTGCTCCCGTCTCACCGGGCCGGTCTCGCCGCCGGGCCGAGCGATCGGACCGTCAGGCGCGCCAGGGCGCCGCTCAGTCCGACGCCGACCGCGCCCACGACGAGCCCGAGCAGTACCGGCCGAAGGTTGCGCCGCGATTGCATCTGGTCCTCCCTGCCACGTTGCCGTCATCGGTCCCGCTGCCTCCACAATGCGCCGGCGCCGGCCGCCGCGGGGGAGTCGGAAGACCCGAACGGGCGGGCCACACGCCCCTGTCCGCCGCGGCCACCCCGGCCGAAGCTCGTAGCCGACGGACCTAGCAGCGCGACGGACCTAGGAGCAAAGGAGCCAGCCATGCTCGCCATGGAGCGCAAGACCCTCGTCGAGGAGCACGCCCTCGCGCACGCGACCGAGCGGCTGATCAAGCGGTACGCCGACCGGCACGACCCGCAGACCGTCCGGCAGACGGTCGCCCGCGCCGCCGAGCGCTACGCGAACGCCGAGGTCCACGCCTTCGTGCCGGTGCTCGTCGAGCGCGACGCCCGCCGCATCCTCGACGCCTGACACCGGCCCGACCACGTCCCGGGGCGCAGCGTTACCGCCGCGCCCCTCCCCCTCAGCTGAGACGGCCCGTCGGCGCGACGCCCGGACCACCAGCCCGATCACGTCCGGGGGCGCAGCGTCACCGCCGCGCCCCTCCGCTGAGCCGGCGCGATCACGTCTCGGGGCGCGGCGTCACCGTCGCGCCTCTCCCCCTCAGCTGAGCCGGCCGGCCGGCGCGATGCCGACCACGACGGCCGGGCGGCCCGCCCCGGCGGGCATCGACCAGGCCAGCCGGGTCGCCTCCGCCGCGGGCAGGAACTCCTCCACCCGGGTGGCGAGCCCCTCGGCCGCGGCGTTGAGCAGGACGGCCGACAGCGCCTCACCGGCGCCGAGCCAGTCGCGCGGCCCGTCGCCGGTGGTGGTGATCGCGAACCGGCCCGCGGACGGCCACAGCGGGCAGAGCCCGCCACCGGCCTCCTGCGCGGCCGAGCGCAACACGCGCTCGGTGGAGCCGTCGATGGGCGCGTCGGTGGGCGGGCGCCGGTCGCTGCGGCGCATCGCGTTGGCCCGGTGCAGCCGCAGCGCCCGCGACGAGGTGCCGATCGGGCCGGTGCAGCGCACGACCGCCAGCAGCCCGGGCTCGGCCGCGTCGGGCAGCCGCCGCACGTCCGCCCCGATGCCGTCGCCGGCCAGCGCCGTCACCGCGTGGTGCAGGGCGGCGCCGCAGCTGACCGTCAGCAGCCGCCCGTCGGGATCGTCGGGCGCCCGGCGGCCGTGATCGGCGATGAGCGCCGCCCGGTCGTCGTCGATGCGCCAGTGCCACGGGTGCGGGTCGAAATGCGCGGGCGCCTCCATGGCCGCGAGGGCCGCGCGGGTCAGCGCGCCGCCCGCCGCGCCGATGCGCGCGGCAGGCCCGCGGTCGGTGTACTGGATCGCCACCATGGCGCACTCCTCGACGCTGCAACGGGCTTCTTCCCACCAACGTTGCCCCGGCCGGGGCGGCGGCCGTCAGGGGCGAAGGTCCCGTATCGCGCCGGTGACGGATAGCCGACCGCCGCAGGTCCCGGCGAGGACGGGACTTCGGTCCCCGCCGATGGGGTGGTTGGGCTCTGCCGGCGCACCGTCCCCCGGCCGCACGCTACTTGCGTCAGTCACCGACACAAGATTCCAGCCCCGGAGGGCATCCCATGAAGCGCAAGACGCTCGACTTCATCGTCGGCCTCGGCCTGGTGGTCCTGGCCGGGCTCCTGCTGGTCGCCGGCATCGTCCTGACCAGCAACGCGAACTTCGCCGACGACTACGTCCGGACCCAGCTCAGCCAGCAGCAGATCAGCTTCAAGACGGCGGACACGCTCACCGCCGAGGAGAAGCAGTCCGCGTGCCTGGTCAAGTACGCCGGCCAGCAGCTCACCACC